>NZ_JCAQHY010000173.1:0-143664 GCF_059621045.1 Vagococcus sp. WN80Y | reverse complement strand
CGCTTCGTTGTCCTAAACTTCTAAGCAACTAAAGTTGCAAGAGTTAAGGCTCTTCAATCTCAACAACTTCTAAATGCTAAAGCATTAAGAGTTGCCATTATTCTTAGTGCTTTAGCACTTAGAAATAAGGGACACTACACGTTGTTTCGTTATCCTAAACACTAAGCAAGTGAACTTGCAAGCCATAATTCTTTGGGCTTTAGCCCTTAGAAATGAGGGACATCGAAGAGAGTTAAGGTATCGAAGTTTACGTAGTGCTCGGAGCAAAACGACTTTTGTCACAGCTCCGTCCCATTTACTACTCCACCTTGATATGCTCCGCCAACCTTTGATACACCGCATAAGACGGGTGCTTCACCAAGCTATCATCCGTAATAACCAACGACTGTGACTCCTTGATCTCAGCTACTAATCGATCAGAAAAACTCACAAAATCATTGTCGGTCTTTTCATTGTACGCCAGTGAATAATACTTTGACTGTCGATAATACGGCTTTAATTCCGGATCACTCATCTGCTCCTCAGTATCCGCAAAATACTCATCATACCGAACCTCAGATAGTTTGCCAGCCGTTGTGACCACTTCCAATCGGCCAATTAATCCACTTTCAAGTTTCTCCGCATACCCTTGATACTTCGCATCTGTCGGTTTACGAATCGAGTCATCCAACGCTGCCGCAAGTGGCATAAAGCCCTCTCTTGCTGAGGTTGAAGACCCTTTTACCGTATAAAAATCCCCAGTTACGCGGTTCTCATCACGCATCTGCTTCTCGAGATAGGTAATGCCATTCACGACCGTCACCAACGTTTCGTCTGTCCGTGTATTGTCTGCTTGAAAAAAGGCATAGTCTGATAGTCGTTTATTCACCCCTGAATATCGCTGATCGTAATAAGGAGTACTAGCAAATTCGGTAAATTCTACATCCAAAATTTTGCCTTCGCCTTCAGCAGTTACCACTTCAACAATCCCGTAATTCCCACCAGTAAACGTTCCTTCATTTTTATAATAATCGCCTTGAAGTAACCCAAGGGGCGGTTGATTGGACCAAAACATCTTAGCCATTTTTTCTTGCTTACTATAAAGAGCCGGTGGCGTTGTTCCAAACGTCGTTTGAGTCGCTCCCGTCACAACATCATATTGATACTCATGCTGATCAAAAACCACTTGGTTGGCCGCTCCCATTTCTTCGTCCTTTTCTTCTGGCGCACTATTTGTCACGCTGACCTGCGTCACTTCTGGCTGAACAGGCTGTTCCTCTTCCTTCGCCACCCTTTTATCAGGCGTACACCCCGCTAATCCTAGAAGTCCCACCAATAAAAGGAGACTTTTTACTTGCTTCATTAATATCCCTCCTTGCCTAACTAAACGTCAATCCGTGCCACTAAAAAGTAAGAGCAGGCTTAAATTCCCCTTTATATGGCTCATGTTCAACGACTATCGTGATCTCTTCACCTTCTGGACTCTTACCTTGACGTTTATAAGTGAATTTTTCAGCCGATAATTCTGTTAGCTCTAAAACAGCGCCATACTTATTTTCCCCAATCGAGACATGAGCTCGTAATTTGTTATGATCAAGCACCGCAAAATACCCAAAATCACCACGACTTTCCCCAGTTTTTAAATCAAAAAATTCATACTTACTACTCGGCTCATCAAATTTAGCCAAGCTGATAAATCCTTGATTCGCCTCTGTCACGTCGTTCCCCTCTTCATCAAGTACCTTTGTTCCCATCCAGAGTGTTTGACCTAAAATCGTCGTACCTGGCGTCGCCGTCTCAATCTCTCCTGAATCAGCCGTTAACGGTTCACGACCAGTTGTAAAAGTTAATTCCTTTTCAGTATAAGGGATATGCTCGACAAATACCTCAACATCCTGACCATTTTTATCCTTTCCTAAACGCTTGTAAGTAAATACATCTGCCGTTAGCTCCGTTAAATCAACCACAGCCTGATAGTTCATCGTCTTAGAAATAAGCACCCGTTTATTACCATCCGCCGTAATAAAAAAAGTCCCCTCATCGCCACGACTCTCTCCTGTTTCCTTATCAAAAAACTCATAATAGCCAGTCTCTTGATCGTATTTTGCTAAACCAATAAATCCTTGATTTTCTGCCGTTAAATCATTATTATCCTTATCGTAAACCCGTGTTCCTTGCCAATTTGTCGCAGTCAATTGCTGTGTCAGCTTATCGCCTTTCGTTTCCACTTTCGCCTTTTCAGCTAATTCTGTGCTGACCTGTGTTGAGCTAGATGCCCCCGTTTCCTTAGCCCCACTCCCCGAACATGCTGCCAGAGTTATCGCTGCAATCAATGTTATTCCAATTAAAATAAGTTGTTTTTTCATCATTAAGCTCTCCTTTAGTTACTTTAGTACCCTTAGTTTAGCGAAACTTTATAGCCTCATACTGGCCAAAAAATGAACAAACTATAAACTAATCTAAACAAAAATGAATAATAAAACAAACTAATAAACCTCATTCAGTGACCGTGTTATAATTAACAAATAAAAAGGAGACAGATATGACCATCAAAAAACGATTCTTACTCTCTTATCTTAGCGCATTTATTATTTCAATCAGTTCGCTATTATTGATTTTATCCTTAGTTTTTTATCTGACGCTCAATAAAATCCCGAGTGTCACAGACGTCTATAAAATGATTACCAAACAACGAGCCTTAACATCAGAAGAAGAAGACAGCTTTGTCGCACTAGATCGACTCGTAAAAAAATCGCCAGACCTACTCAATATTCCATTCAACGATGAGCTAGTTGAAACTATCCATTCAATAGAAGGGAAAGGTCTAGAGGTAGTCCTTAGAAAAGGCAGTCAATTCCCTTATTTTTCAGAAGACTTGGTCGAAAAATCGTTAAAAGCCCATTCTCCTGATTATGAAATAAACAATTTCAATCCTGCCGGTACAATTGATAACGCGGGGCGTCTGTACCACTATATCAAACTTGATTTTCAGTATCTAGATGGCACTAATGGCAGCTTCATTATCTTAAAAAGAGAAAGCAATCTCTTTGAATTTTTCACTAAATGGGGCGTGTGGATTAGTCTGATTATCATTGCTATCGCCATTTTTTTCGCTTGGTTAATCAATCGCCAGTTAGCTAACACGACGATTAAACCACTCGAAGAGCTTGAATCGGCCACCAAATCTATCACTAACTTTACGACCTTTATCGACCATAAACAACCAGAAACAACCGTTAACATCTCAAAAGAAGTCAAACAATTGCAGCTAAGCTTTGAACAAATGTGGCGTGATTGGCAAAAAGCAGAAGCCGAACGCTCCCACTATGAGGAAAATCGGAAAGAACTGATCGCCAATATTTCTCATGATCTAAAAACCCCGATTACATCGATTATCGGTCATGTTGAAGGCTTACAGGACGGAGTTGCCACTACCAAAGAAAAACAGCAACATTATCTAGAAATCATTCATAAACAAGGAACAACGCTTAATGACATGATCGAAGAGCTGTTTCTCTATTCAAAATTAGACTTAGACGCCGTTAGATTTAACCAAGAACAGACTGACTTTATTCCTTATCTACAACATGTTCTAGAGGATTATCACTGGGAAGAGAACATCCAAGTTCGAACACACTTTCCAACAGAAAAGCTTTCGGTCTCAATAGATCCCATTCAAATGAATAAAGTGATGACAAATCTCATCCAAAACAGTATAAAATTTCGCGACACCGCTAAAAATCAGCTGACACTTGATGTCACTATCACTCATAATGAAACGCATCTGTTTCTTTCATTGACAGATAATGGTATGGGCATCGAAGAAGACGAGCTAGCTCATATTTTTAGACGCTTTTACCGTGTTGATAAGTCACGAACACCAACCGTTAAAGGCAGTGGCCTCGGACTAAGCATCGTCAAGCAAATCATTGAGCATCAGAGCGGAACCATCGATATCAGAAGCCTACTCGGGGAAAGTACCCAAGTTTTAATCACACTTCCCTTAACCAAGGAGACCCATCATGACAAATAAAATATTAATTATTGAAGACGATCCCAGCATTGCCAACTTACAAAAAGATTACTTAGAGATCAATCAGATGCAAGCCGTCATCGAGCATGATGGTAAAGAAGGTCTAAAAACCGCCCTAGAGCACCCTTTTGATTTGATTATCATTGATATCATGGTTCCCAGTATGGACGGCTTTGAAATCTGCAAACAAATCAGACGGCAAAAACAAACACCTATTATGATCGTCTCAGCAAAAAAAGAAGACATCGATAAAATCAGAGGGCTAGGATTAGGTGCAGATGATTATATGATTAAACCATTCAGTCCTAGCGAATTAGTCGCCCGTGTTCAAGCCCACATTAAACGTTACCAAGCTTTAACACTAGATAAGCAAGAAACACCCCATCTCATTGAAGCCGAAAATTTAACCATTGATAAAGCCGCACATAAAGTGTTTTACTTAGAACGAGACATTATCCTGACCTCAAAAGAATTTGGCCTCTTATTATTTCTGGCCGAGCACCCTAATCGTGTCTGGAGTAAGGAACAGCTTTTTGAGCAAGTGTGGGGAATGGATGTCTTAGACACAGACGTCTCGACTGTTGTGGTTCATATCAAACGAATCAGAGAAAAACTGAGAGATAAGCACTCCGCCAATCTACCTATTGAAACAATCTGGGGAAGCGGCTACCGTTTTAATAAATGAGCATGATCACCACACAAAAAAATATCATCTCACCTATCATTAAGCTTGCGCTAATTTTAGGTGGAATGATATTTTTTATATGTTCTGATTACTTACTAACGACTATAATCGCCTCAGATAGTTTTAAACATGACAAACCTCGACTCGATACCTATCTCCCGGTTGTGGGTTCTTTTCGCCAATAAATAACCCACAACTGAATTGATCCTCCATCGACTTTTCAATCATTTCTAGATCTGTAATATCAAGAAAATTCTCAGCCTTAAACTTAAACGTCTCTCCTTCAGGATTCGTAAACGTGTATTTTAACATATTCGTTTTTTTCATCGTTTCACCTCCTCGTTTTATGCCATCAGTACTTCTACTAAACACGTCACACTACTTGTGACACTACTCGATATTTCACCCATACGTTTTTTATTCAGATTCTGCACCCTTACTTCACTACTTAGACAGTTTCACACGCTCGGACATGTTTCTCTCTGTTAAACATGTCACGCCACTTGTGACACTACTCGATATTTTACTCACACGTTTTTGACTCAGATTATGCTTCCTTGTCTCACTAATTAGACATTTCCACACTCTCTGGACTACTTTTCTCTGCCAAACATGTCACACCACTTGTGACACTACTCGATATTTCACCCATACGTTTTTCACTCAGCTTCTGCACCCTTACTTTACTACTTAGACAGTTTCACACGCTCGGACATGTTTCTCTCTGTTAAACATGTCACACCACTTGTGACACTACTCAATATTTCACCCATACGTTTTTGACTCAGCTTCTGCATCCTTACCTTACTATTAAAGCTTTCACACACTCAGACACACTTTTCTCTACCAAATATGTCACGCGGCTTGTGACACTACTCGATATTTTACTCAAACGTTTTTTATTCAGATTACGCTTCCTTGCCTCACTAATTAGACATTTCCACACACTCTGAACCACTTTTCTCTACCAAACATGTCACACTAATTGTGACACTACTCGATATTTCACCCATACGTTTTTCACTCAGCTTCTGCATCCTTCCCTTACTATTAAAGCTTTCACACACACTCAGACACACTTTTCTCTACCAAACATGTCACACCACTTGTGACACTACTCACTTTTTTATTTACACCGCTTTTTCTCATTAACGGCACCCTCGCCCAAAGTATTAACTCTCAACAAATATGTCACACGGCTCGTGACACCACTCGCTTTTTATTATTCTTGAAACATCGCTAAAGGGTTAACATCAAATAGCAAAGAAGACCTAACTTCTATCCTTTGAGCTGTTTCACAGCCAACAATTAATTGATCTACATTCTTCGGATCAATTAACACCCCCAGAGCAATCACCTCTTCAATCTGTTTTCGCAAAATATCCTTATCGAAATAATCAATGTAAACAGGAACTTTGATGCGAGTTCTTTTCCCATCTCCATTCGTTAAAATGAATTGGACTTTTTCTCGCCTTTTCACATTAATTCCTCCTGTTCATACATAACGCCTTCCACCCGGTCGCTCTCCTCTTGAATAGCTAACTCACACTTCTTTAGATTTCGTATAAATTTATCTGAAACATCCTTTGCTAGATCTGGAAATCCACACATGCCAATTCCCATAATAACTTGATTGATGTGAGCAATTGCGAAACTGCATTGCCCTTTCATATAAAAATTTATCGCCTTACCAATCTCCCGAGTGCTCTTAGCAACTATCTGATGAGATGGGTAAATCCAACGAGCGATTAACTCCAAGTTTTCGGTCGCCTTTCTTAGCTCCCCCTGGGAAAAATTAATAACAACCTCTTCTTCTAACCGAGGTTCTGTTGACAGTCGTCCAGCACTAGCTATCGTCGAAGTACTTACCACTCTTAATCTCTCGCCACAGGCTTCTACTGCCCGTGCAGCCGTCACTAAATCTACCTTAGCATTGGCTCCTGTCTCAAGCCGATTAACCAATTGACGACTAGCACCCATCTCTTTAGCCAAAACTTCTTGGGACCATCTTTTTTTCCGACGCAAGTCTTGCACTAATCTCGCCACCTCTATCACACTTTCATGAATTTCTCGATCCATCTCCTCCAATTCTCTCCTCTCTAAATAGTAGCGCTTACATTTCTGATAACAACTTTACTATTGGTGTCTTTTAAACAACCATTTCAAAATCAGAATAAAAACAGTCACTTTGCTAAAAGATGAGCATTTATTAATAAAAAAAGATCAAAAGAAAAATGAGATCTGCCTATTCTTTCTCGCTATTTTTAGCCGCTTATTTTTTAAACTCTCCTTAAAACAGCGTTTAAAGTTCGATTATCCGCTTTTCAGTATCATTTTAAAAGTAGACAACTAACTTAAAAACGTTGATTTATCTGACTTCTTACTTTATTAAGGCATAAACAAACGCGACTTGTCAAGTCATTATTCAAATAAAAAAAAGTCAATTTTTTTAAATAACATACTTTGAAACTCTCAATAAAAAAATAGCACCTCTTTGTATATAAAATAGTCCATAGACAGCCAAATAAGACATTTAGACGTAAAAAAACATCTGAAACACTCTTATTTATACTGCTATCCACTAATATCAACTTCAAAACTACTAGACTTAGATCACTAATTATCACACTTAAGGGAGAGACAGCTGTCAAACTTTCGTCTCCCCCCTTCAATCAATTATTTAACTTTATAAGCCCATTTATAATCATAAGGGGCGCCTGCTGCATTCACAACAACATCCTTGATTTTCGGAGTCCGCAGATGAGCCTCCGCTTTTTGATAAAGAGGAATAACTGCCGCTTGATCTAAGATCAGTTTTTCCGCTGCTAGCATATCTTTCCACCGAGCCTCTGGATCGTTTGCATGCTCAATTGATGCTTGCTTAACTAACTTATCGTATTCTGGATCTGAGTACTTACCTAAATTATAAGAAACACCCGTCTCAAAGAGATCAATAAATGTACTTGGATCAGCGTAATCTGCATTCCATCCTGAGTTTAACATTTCAAAATCGGTCTTTAAGCCACGGTCAATCCGAATCGCAAAAGTAACCGGACTCACACTCACCTTGACCCCTGGCATGCTTTCCGTAATTGCCCCTTGAAGGTACTCAGAGACTTTCTTAGCAGAGTCAGTGTCAGACGTTAACAAATTGATTTCCACTTCTTTTTTCCCTAATTCCTTTTGTGCTTTTCCCCAATACTCTTTAGCTTTATCTTGGTCAAAACCAACATGATTTCCAGAATCTTTAGCAAATTCATGCTCTTTCCCATCAATATTCAGCTTAATTCCAGCAGGCACTAGTCCAGTCGGAACAATCGAGCCATCCCCTAAAATTTGATTAACAAGTGATTCACGATCAATTGAATAAGAAATCGCCTTACGGAAATTTTGATTATTAAATGGTGAGTCCTTATCTTTTTGATTCATTTCTAAATACATTGTGCTCGCTTTTTTATCCGAAACAAAATCTGGGTCAGTCGCCATCTGTTGAGCCAATTCACCGCTCAAAATAATGTCTTCAGCTTGCCCATCTTTATAAAGATTTAGAGCAGTTGAAGATTCTTTCGCTACTACGACTTCAATCCGGTCCAGCTTTACCGTCTCTTTATCCCAATATTCAGGATTTTTTTCGTAGCTCCAATCGATGTCTGTTCCCGGTCCATCGAAATCTGCTAAAACATATGGCCCATTGTAAACAGCATGCTCACTAGTTGAGGCATACTCTTTACCATATTTCTCAACAATGTCTTGACGTTGCGGGAAGAACGTAGAAAAGGCAACTAAATAATCAAAATAAGGCGTTGGCTGCTCAAGTGTCACCTCTAATTCGTAGTCACTTACAGCTTTAACTCCCAGTTCTTCAATTTTTTTGTCACCAGCCAAAATTGCTTCACCATTTTTAACCGCATTAAACAAAAAGGCATACTCAGAACCTGTATCAGGATTCACCCCACGTTGCCAAGAATAGACATAATCCTTTGCGGTCAGTGGCTTACCGTCCGACCATTTTGCTTCCTCACGCAATTTGAAGGTGTAAACTAAGCCGTCTTCGCTAATATCAGCCGTTTCACTTGCGCCTGCTGGTTCGGCCTTTCCTTCACCATTAAAACGGTAAAGCCCTTCATAGACACTATTAGTGGCGGTTGAACTAATGACGTCTGAATTCAGTGACACATCCATCGTCGGCATTTCTTGAGGGACTACTGTTTTGAAGACCTGTTCCACGTCATTTCCTTTTGTTCCATCTCCTAGATCTTTGGCATCCTCCTTGTTACTGCCACACGCCATCAGTAGCATCGGTGCAACAAGCACCATCCCCATCTTTAACCAGTTGTTTTGTTTCATATTCCCTGCCCCCATTCGTTTTTTATAGTTCGTTATTCAAACCATCTGTCAGAATATACGAAATATTCTGATAATAGATGATAAAAAGAGAGGCAAGTCCTATCATGGTAGCAGGACTTACCGACCTCTTAGCCTAACTTATTTTTTAGCTTTTTTCTCAGCTAGCTTAGCTTGATAGCCAGCTACTTCGTCTTCACTACAGTAGATAAAGTGATCTGGTGCCACTTCCCGTAGTTCACGCACCTTATTATCATCTGCTGCTGGTTCATAAGTGATTCGACGACGATTCTTTTCATAGTCTGGATCTGGTAGCGGAATCGCAGATAACAGGCTTTCCGTATAAGGATGTAAGCCGTGATTATAAACCTCTTCTGCTGACCCAACTTCAACTAATTTGCCATAGTACATCACGCCGATTCGGTCACTAATATATTTTACCATTGATAAATCATGGGCGATAAATAAGTAAGTTAATTTTTTCTTTTCTTGCAATTCTTGTAACAAGTTAACGACCTGTGCTTGGATTGACACATCCAAGGCAGAGATTGGCTCATCACAAATAATAAATTTAGGCTGAACAGCTAAGGCTCTAGCAATCCCAATCCGTTGACGTTGACCACCAGAAAACTCATGTGGATAACGCGTGCCATGACTTCTGTCTAGCCCAACGGTTTCCAACAAATCATTAACCTGTTGATCACGATCTGTATCATTTTTAGCTAACTTATGAATGTCAATTCCTTCTGCAATGATGTCTTTAACCTTCATCCGCGGATTAAGTGACGCATAAGGATCTTGATAAATCATTTGAACTTCTTGACGGAACTTGTGCAAGTTTTGACGCCCTTTAATTCCGCTAATATCTTCACCATCAAATTTAATCGTACCATCTGTTGGATTGTACAACCGGATAATACTACGACCTGTCGTTGATTTACCACAACCAGATTCGCCAACTAGACCAAAGGTTTCCCCTTCGTAAATCGTAAAGCTGACACCATCAACGGCCTTGACTTGATCCGGACGGTCGACATTAAAATATTGCTTCAAGTTTTGAACATCTAAAATAACTTTGCTATCTTTCGTAACTCCACTCATCTTGTCAGCTCCTTTCTAGACGTGACTGCCTCGTTGTTTTTCTTCGTAAATCTTGTGACGACGGACAATTTCCGGCGGCGGTGTTACTTTTGGTGCCTCAGGTGCTAACAACCAAGTCGCTGCTTGATGAGTCTCTGATAATTTAAAATAAGGAGGTGCTTCTTGAGCATCAATCTTCATCGCAAACTCGTTCCGCGGATAGAAAGCATCCCCTGATGGAGGTGCCAATAAATCCGGTGGTGAGCCAGGAATCGCGTACAGCTCTTCCCCTTTAGTATCAAGGGTCGGCATTGAACTCAATAAGCCCCATGTATATGGATGCTGTGGATTATAGAAAATTTCATCAGCCGTACCGATTTCAACAATCCGTCCGCCATACATAACAGCTACACGGTCAGCGACGTTAGCCACGACCCCAAGATCATGAGTAATAAAAATTATTGACGTCGCAATTTTTTGTTGAATTTCTTTCATTAAATCAATGATTTGAGCTTGGATCGTCACATCCAAAGCGGTCGTCGGCTCATCTGCAATCAATACCTCTGGGTAACAAATCAACGCAAT
This sequence comes from Vagococcus sp. WN80Y, assembly GCF_059621045.1. Taxonomy (NCBI): domain Bacteria; kingdom Bacillati; phylum Bacillota; class Bacilli; order Lactobacillales; family Enterococcaceae; genus Vagococcus; species Vagococcus sp. WN80Y. Next base: position 132,958 of record NZ_JCAQHY010000173.1, on the reverse strand, counting down.
CGCAATCACGATCCGTTGACGTTGGCCACCAGAAAATTGATGGGGATAATTCTTCAAGCGTTTTTCTGCGTTAGGAATACCCACTAAGCGTAATAACTCTAAGGCACTTTCTAGTGCATCTTTTTTGGATATTTTTTTATGCTTACGTAAGGACTCAGCTACTTGATTTCCGATATTCATCGTTGGATCAAGTGAGGTCATTGGATCTTGAAAAATCATCGCAATGTCTTTTCCACGAATCTTTTGCATGTCCTTTTCACTGCGTTTAACCAAGTCATCCCCTTTAAAAAGGATTTGACCACTATCAATATTAGCATTGTTTGATAATAAGCGCATGATACTTCTTGTGGTGACGGATTTACCTGAACCAGACTCTCCCACAATCGCTAGTGTTTCACCTTTGTGTAAATCGAAATTTACTCCACGAATGGCGTGAACTTTACCAGCAAAAGTATCAAATGATATATGTAAATTTTTGATTTCTAATACTTTTTCCATTTCTCCACCCACTCTAATCATTCATTTTTGGATCAAAGGCATCGCGCATGCCATCAGCTAGTAAGTTAAAGCAAATCATGATAACAGATAAAACGATCGCTGGCGCCCACATCAAGTGGGGCAAGAAACGGAACGTCTTATACCCTTCGCTTAAAAGCATCCCTAGAGACGCTTGTGGCGGTGTTAGTCCCAATCCGATGAAACTTAAGAAAGCTTCAAAAAAGATCGCTGAGGGGATACTAAACATCATCTGTACGATGATGACACCTGAGATGTTTGGCAAGACATGCTTCATAGCAATTTTAGCTTGAGATTCGCCCAAAGTTGTGGCAGCTAACACATATTCTTGGTCTTTAATCTTCAATGTTTGGGCTCGAACAATCCGTGCCATTGTAATCCAACCAGTAATAACCATAGCGGCGATGATAGAGCTCATCCCTGGTTTTAAGATTGTCAGCATCAAGATCATCACAACAAGGTTAGGTATTCCTGAAAGGATTTCTAGTATTCGCTGCATGACGTTATCTGTTCGACCACCACGCATCCCTGAAATCAGCCCATAGGTGACACCAAAGGTTAAATCAAGAATCGCGGCAATAAAGGCAATGATTAACGATGCTCGTGTTCCCATTAATAAACGAGAAAGTAAATCACGGCCTAAGCCATCTGTTCCTAAATAGTAATTAACATCGTCTGGTACTTTTGCCGCTTTGTATTTATCGACACGATTGCCACCGACAACTGCTGTTCCATTAAACCCATCAATCTTCAAGCCCGGAATCCGTGGCGGTAAGTTTACATAGGACGGATTTTGTTTAGTTGGATCATGTGGCGATACCCAAATTGAGGCAAAGGCCACTAATGTAATAATGATTAAGAGAAATAAAGAGATAACAGCTCCCTTATTTTTCTTTAAACGACGCCATGAGTCTTGTAAAAAGTTCAGTGACGGTGCGGCAATTTTTTCACGCTCTTGATTAGTGGAAACGTCAAGGGGTTCAAAGCTATCTGATGGTAATTTTTTCAAGTCAGTCTGTTCCATTAGCCCCGTTCACCTCCTGAGACACGAATTCGTGGATCAATTAAACCATATAATAAGTCAACTAATAAGATAACAACTACTAGCATCGTTGAGAACATAATGGTGACAGCCATAATGGTCGGGTAGTCATTGGTCATAATTGACTTAACAAATTGCTCCCCAATTCCCGGAATGGCAAAAATATTTTCAACAACCAATGACCCAGTCATCAAGCCGACAGCCAGCGGTCCTAAAAGTGTGATCAATGGAATCAAACTGTTACGTAAACCGTGGCGGAAAGCAACTTGCCAACGGCTTAAGCCTTTTGCACGCGCTAATTCGATATAGTCTGTACTTAATACTTCCACCATTTCAGTTCGAATAAAACGAGCTGAATCAGCAAGAGGTGACATCGATAAAGCCAACGTTGGTAAGATTGTTGAGGCAAAGCCTTGGTTCCACATTGCGATTGGTAAAATCTTCAATTTAACGGCGAACACATACTGTAATAACACCGCGAAAACGAAGTTGGGAATGGAACGTCCCAGTATTGCAATCAAGGTTGCCCCGGTATCGACCCATGTATTTTGTCTCATCGCTGCGACGAGTCCTAAAATAATCCCTACAAGAGTTCCGAAAATAATAGCTTGAGCCCCTAATTGGACAGATGGCCCAATTCGGTTAGACAATAATTTCGAGACAGGTTGATTTTTAAATTGGAACGAGGTTCCAAAATCACCTTGAACAATATTCTTCATATAAATCCCGTACTGGGTAATAACTGGCTTATCTAAACCAGCCTGCTTGTTTAAAATTTCAATCTGTTCTGGACTGAGTTTTTCTTGGTTAACATAAGGTGATCCAGGGATCATCTTCATTAAGAAAAATGTCACAGTCGAAATCAACCATAACGTAATCAGCATGAACATAACACGCTTCAAAAAATACTTGGCGAAATTCTTCAAGTCACATGACCTCAACTTTCATTTATTATTTTGACAATAGTTGGAAATTAGATTACAGTTAGTAAGTAAACCTATTAGATAATAGCATGATAGGCAGTTAATTTCAATATTAGCAGAGTCCTCACTGCCACCATAAACTTAGATAAAGCGAGCGATTTACATGACCGTATTAAAGCAATGTGCATTGACTATTTTAGGTCTTTGCCTATTAACGCCAACCTTTTTATTACTCATAAAACGGGAGATTACTTTGACAGCTCTCTCTAACAGTTTTTTTATGCTAGCCTTATTGTTCTTTATGATCGCTGCCTTTATTGGCATTTTTATTTCTGGTTTTTTTGATAATTTTCAAAGAAATATGAAGAACACACTCCGCTTAAGAAAAAACACCGAACCAAAAGAGTACCTTAAAACCTCAGAAATTTTCTCAAAACAACCTTTTTACTGGTTGTCAGTGGCTACTAGCCTGTTAGTTATTTCGTTAATTTTATTGCTTTTCATTTAGTTCTCTGAGACCTGTCTCAGGGAATTTTTTCTTAAACAGATGTATCCACTCATAAAAAAGCTCCTTTGTTAGAAACTATTTCTCTAACCAAAAGAGACTGGGACATTGTCCGCAGTCTCTTTTCGTGTCCGATGAATTATCCACAGACAGGTTCAAGAAAATAACTACTTCACTTTATAAGCCCATTTATAATCATAATGCGCGCCAGCTGGGTGAATCGCAATATCTTTGATTTTTGAGGTACGTAAGTGCGCTTCTGCTCTTTGGTAAAGAGGAATGACACCCATGTCGTCCATTAAAATCTTTTCAGCTTCGATTAAGTTTTCCCAACGAGCCTTTTCATCACTCACGTTAGTCGTTCCTGATTCTTTTGCTTGTTTGTCATAATCAGCATTTGAATATTTTCCACGGTTATAAGAATTCTCTGTTGTAAATAATTCGATAAACGTAATTGGATCAGTGTAATCACCACTCCAACCACCGATAACCATGTCAAAATCGCCTTTGTTACTGCGTTCTAGACGAACAGAGAATGGCACTGGACTAACCGTTACTTTAACGCCTTCTAAGTTCTCTTCTATCGCACCTTGAATATACTCAACTGTTTTCTTAGATGAATCTGCATCAGATGATAGGATATCCATTTTTAGATCTTTAATCTTTAATTCTTTTTTAGCTTTTTCCCAATATTCTTTGGCTTTTTCTTTGTCATATTCGATAAATTCCCCTGCTTCTTCAGCAAAGTCTTTTTTCGTTTTAGGGTTAAATGACATTTCAGCTGGGACAAGTCCTCTCGCTGCCACAGAACCATCACCTAGAATTTGAGTTGCTAATGACTCACGATCAATTGAGTAAGAAATAGCCTTACGTAAGTTAGCATTTCTGAACGGAGATTTTTCATCTGCTTGGTTAAGCTCCATGTATTGTGTGCTTGCCAATTTTTCAATAATTAATTCTTCGTCATTTGCCATTTGTTGCGCTAATTCACCCGTTAAGGTTGCATCCTCAATTTGGCCATCTTCGTATAGATTTAAGCCTGTTGATGCTTCTTTGATTACTTTAACATCAATCTTGTCTAACTTAACGTTGTCAGCATCCCAATATTTGTCGTTTTTAACATATGCCCATTCTTGGTCTGTTCCTGGTCCATCAAAGTCTGCTAAGACAAAAGGCCCATTATAAACAGCTTTTTCGCTTGATGTTGCAAAGTCTTTCCCATATTTTTCAACAATTGCTTGATTTTGTGGGAAGTATTGTTTAAATGCAAGTAAATACTTGAAGTACGGTGTTGGCTGCTCTAATGTGATTTCTAATTCATAATCACTAACTGCCTTAACCCCTAATTCTTTTTTATCCATTTCACCTGCAGAAATCTTAGTTGCGTTTTTAACTGGTGAAAAAATTGACGCATATTCTGAGCCTGTTGCTGGGTCAACTGTTCGTTGCCATGCAAACACGTAATCTTTAGCTGTTACAGGATCATCATTTGACCATTTTGATTCTTCACGTAGTTTCAATTTCCACGTTAAGCCATCTTCACTCACTTCAGCAAGCTCAGCTGCACCTGCTGCTTCTGGTTCACTATCTAAGCCTAAACGATACAACCCTTCATATGTGTTTGTTAATGCGCGCGCACCAATAACATCCGTCGCTAACGATGGATCTGCTGTCGGCATTTCTTGTTGTTCAATCACACTGAATGTCTGCTCATCGGCTAACTCGACTTTTCCTGTATCTCCAGAGCCTTTAGAACCATCTGTTGCGCTATCCTTGCTACCGCCACCACAGGCCGCTAGTGAAAGAGTTGCAACAGTAATTAATCCTGCATACATCATTTTTTTCAACTTCATAACATTTCCCCCTTTTGAATGTTAAAAATTCATTAAAAAATTAAAACAATTAATTCATATGATATAACATTTCTCACCATATTGCAATCTATTGTTCATTGAAAAAACAGAATGAAATCTAAAAAAAGTCATATTTTTGCTTTTTATCCCTTGAAAATTCTAACTTTTAACATCAACTTTAATTATTTCGGCTATAAAAAACTAAGTAAAATGTCCATTTAAGCCAGGTTATTAATAAAAAAATTAAATAACCTATTTTTTTATTGAGCATTTTATATAAAAGGTGTCTATCATATCATTATTTTAATATTTTCTAACACAAAGAGGGGCTGTGACATAAGTCACGCCCCAGTTTTATTTCACGTATATTGTGCGATAAACGCGTTCCATTACGTAATTATTCAGCTGCTACATAAGCCCACTTGTAATCATAATGTGCACCCGCACCATGAATGGCAACATCTTTAATCGTACTTCTACGCATATGCGCTTCAGCATTTTGGTAGATTGGCACAACGCCCATGTCTCCCATGATGATCTTTTCAGCTTCAACCATGTTTTGGAAACGTTCAGCTGGCTTAGCTGCATTGGTTGTCGCTGCCTCTTGTAGTTTAGCATCGTAATCTTTACTAGAGAAACGGCCACGGTTATAAGAATTTCCTGTAACAAATAGATCTAAGAAACTACTTGGATCAGCATAGTCAGCAGACCATCCGCCCAATACGATGTCAAAGTCACCTTTGTTACTACGTTCAATTCTGACAGATAATGGAACTGGTGCCACTGATACTTTCATTCCTGGCAGAGTTTCTTCTAAGCTTCCTTGAGCGAACTCAACGTTTTTCTTAGAGAAATCTGAATCCGATGATAAGATTTCAACTTCGATTTTATCTTTACCTAAAGCTTTTTTAGCCTTTTCCCAATGTTCTAAGGCTTTTTCTTTGTTATATTCTAAATGTTTACCTGACTCTTCTGCGAAGTCTTTACCACCATCAGGATCTTTGGTCATATCAGCAGGAACTAATCCTGTCGCTGCTATTGAACCGTCTCCTAAAATTTTTGTTACAAGTGACTCACGATCAAGTGCATAAGAAATAGCTTTACGCAAATCTTCATTATTAAAGATTGAGTCCTTGTCTCGCTGATTCAATTCAAAATAGTAAAGGCCCGCTTGTTTTTCAATAACAAGCGCTGGATCATCTGCCATCTGCTGAGCCAATTCACCCGTCAATCGAACATCATCCGCTTGGCCATCTTCATACAAGTTAAGCGCCGTTGAGCTTTCTTTTACTACCTTAGCAGTAATAGTATCTAACTTAACGGTGTCTTTGTCCCAATAAGTGTCATTTTTAACGTAGGTCCAATCTTGGTCAGTTCCCGGTCCATCAAATTCTGTTAGGATAAATGGCCCATTATAAACGGCTTTTTCACTAGTTGTTGCGTATTCTTTGCCATATTTCTCAACTGTTTCCTGATGCTGCGGGAAATAAGTCGTAAATGTCAGCAAACGATCAAAGTAAGGCGTTGGTTCTTCCAAGGTAATTTCTAATTCATAATCACCTACAGCCTTAATACCTAACTCAGATTTATCCTTATCGCCAGCTGTGATTGCCTCAGCATTTTTGACTGCTCCGTGTAAATAAGCGTACTCAGACTGAGTTGCTGGATCAACGACGCGTTGCCACCCAAACACATAGTCTTTAGCTGTAACAGGATCACCATTTGACCATTTAGCATCTTCGCGTAATTTAACCTTATACGTTAAGCCATCCTCACTAACCTCGGCCATCTCAGTTGCGCCAGCTGGTTGTGGCTCACTGTCTTTGTCCAACCGATAAATCCCTTCATAAACATTGTTAAGTACCAATGCACCTACAACATCCGTATTTAATGCCAAATCAGCAGAACTCATCTCTTGATCGACAATTGTATGAAATACTTGCTCTTTCGCTAGTTTTGAGCTACCGCTCCCAGCGTCCTTGGAGCCATCAGTGGCATCCTTTTTTCCACCACCACACGCTACCAACGTCAGTGCTGCAACAGTTACAAGCCCTGTATAGATCATTTTCTTCAATTTCATCACATTTTCCCCCTTGTTTGAAAGCCTTCAAACTCAACTTAACTTGAGTCTGCCACTTCCGCCACTATTAAAATTTGATTAAAACTATTAAACAACTAATTAGTATACTATACTATTTCTCATCCAATTGCAATTTAACTTACATCAAATCTTAATTTTATGTGAAAAACGTTCGATAAAAGCAAAAAAAATTACCAGCCAAAGTACGTAACACTTTGGCTGGTAATAATGATAATTTATTATTTAGTTTTGTCAGCTGTTAACGAAATGCCAAACCAGTTGTTTGGTACTTCTTCAGTTGTGTAGTAGCTGTAGTTATAATCCTTAACGCGATCATTTACCACACTAATACGGTAGTTATAGTTTAATGGGATAACTGGGATCTCATCTTTAACAAGTTTTTGGAATTTTTTATATGCTTCATTACTATGATCTTGATCAAATGACTCTACTGATGCAATATCTTTCAAAGCCGCATCCATCTCATCAGAAGTAAAGCGCATCATATTGTATTGAGCTGTTCTGCCAAATGACTCAGCAGGGTTAGGATCTGTTCCTGTACTCCATGCAGCAGCATACATATCTACATCATCAGAATCACCTAATAATTTATCGTAGAATGAATTTAATTCCATCAAACGGCCTGTTGTAAATTCAACATTCAAGCCAATTTTCTTCATGCTTTGTTTAAAGTAGTCTGCAACGGTTTCAGCACTTGAACTTCCAGACATTACAGCCAAGTTAATTTTTAGCTCTTTTCCGTCTTTATCTTCAACAAACCCATCATCGTTTTTGTCTTTATAACCTGCATCAGCTAAAATCTTCTTCGCTTTATCAACATCAATAGTGAAGGCTTCTAGGCTTTCATCATGTGCCCCTTTAAAGCCAGGAACAATAACTGAATTTGCTGGTGTCCGCAGTCCACTATAGATTTTATCTCCTAATTGTTTCGTGTCAATTGAGTAGGCAATCGCTTCACGCAATGCTTTGTCGGCCATTTTAGCTTTTGGATCAGAAACATTTTCGCCTTTTTCTTTATCAAATTTACCAAATTTAAAGCCGATGTAAGAATAGTACAACTCTTCACGCCCTACATTTTGGTAACCATCAATCTTCTTATAGCTATCAAAAGCATCTGACGGCATATCTAAAGCAATATCAAATTTCTTCGCTTTCAGTTCATCAACAACTGTTGAGTTTGGCACAACTGTTATCACGATTTTATCTAATTTTGGTTTTCCTTTAAAATAGTTTTCATTAGCTGTATACTCAACACTTTCACCTGTTTTAACATTACTAATATAGTATGGTCCTGTTGTGACAGGCGTTTTGCGAATCTCATCAGATTCAACTAATTTTGCAATTGCAATATCTTTTAATTGGTGTTTAGGCATTACATACTGCAATAAGCCACTACCAAATTCAATACTTGGGCTCATTTCTTTATAATTAATTTCTACCACTTTATCATCGACTTTTTTTATACCTGAAATAGTATCAGCTTTACCTGCGTGATAGTCTTCCATCCCAACAATATTAGCCAAACGATCATCATAACGCACACCAGTGTAATCTTTATTTCCTACTACTTCATAAGCAAAGATTACATCATCTGTTGTTAATTTTTCGCCATCTGACCATTTCAAATCATCTTTAAGAGTCACAGTTACTTTTTTGTTATCAACATCAAAATCAGGTGTTGCTAACCCAGTATCTGTATAGCGGAAGTCGTCTCCTGTATTAAACAAATATTGCTCTGCCGGTTCCATCAAAAATTGATCATAAGCATCTTCCATCAAAGCTTGCGACCAAACGCCTTGGAATTGAGTATCATAAGGTAATGCTACTTTTAAAGTACCACCTTCAATTGAATCAGCCTTGTTCTCAATTTTTGATGGGAATTTAGCTGTCTCCTCTGTTGTTGCTCCATTGTCCTTTGATCCCTTGTCATCTTTGTCCTTGCTTCCACATGCTGCCAAACCAAGTGTCAAAACTGTTACAAGCGTCACTAATCCTAAAGCTCTTTTCTTCATTTCGTTTCCCCCTTTGTTTTATCCTAATCGTTGTTTAGCGTCTGCTGAGCGACCTAACGCTTGACCGACGTAATTTATACTTAACATCATTATTAAGATAAATAACGATGCAGGTAACCAAACCCATGTTTTATTGACTAGAATGTCCGACTCCCTAGCAAAACCGATTAATGTTCCTAGACTCGGAACATCTGACGGTAAACCAAAGCCTAAGAAACTTAGTCCCGTTTCAATCCCAATATTAGCCGCAAAATTGATCGTCAAGTTGGTAATAATTAACGAACTCAAATTGGGCATGACCTCTCGAAACATGATTTTCAAATCACTTGTGCCTAAAGTTTTTGACGCGCTGACATAGTCTTTGCGACCTTCTGACAAAGTTTTACTTCTAAACAAACGGGCTTTTCCAACCCAATAAAAAGCACTCATAATTAAAACAAAAGAGTAGATATTATATTTAGGGATAATTGTCACAAAAACGATAATTATCATTTGCATTGGCAGTACCATAACAAAATCAACAATTCTCATTAAAATATTATCAACAAGTCCTCCATAATAGCCAGAGATTATCCCCAAGGAAACCCCAACAATTGAGGTAATAATTGTGATACTAAAGCCTATTAATATGGTATTTTTTGCACCAACGATCAATTCACCAAACACATCTCGACCGGAGATATCCGTTCCTAGCCAGTGCTCTGCACTTGGATTAGCGTATTGATTTAAAATATCAACTTCCATTAATTTATCTGCGTCAATAATAATTGAGCCAACAAATGCCGCTAATAGTAAGGTAATAATGATAATCAATGAAACAATTGCTACTTTATCTTTTTTAAATTCACGTACAATAACATTAAAGCCCATTGGTGGTGTACTTTCATGTAATTGTTGTTTTTCAACTTTGGTCATATTAGCCATCCTCGTCACCTTTTCCTTTCTCTGGTTTTATTGAATTCTAATTCGTGGATCAACGATACTCAGAATAATATCTGATAACAGGGTACCGACTAATGTAGCGATTCCGAGAATCAATACTAATGCCGTAATCACACTGTAATCTCGTCCATTTAACGAATCAATAAACAATTTCCCAATACCTGGGTAACCAAAGATGGTTTCGATGAAGATTGAGCCACCAATTAAACCAGTGATTTCATAACCAAAGGTAGATGCTACTGGTAACGATGCATTTCTAAAGATGTGGCGAGTGTAAACTTTCCCCTCCGGCACGCCTTTAGAACGGGCAGTCCGAACATAGTCCAAGCTTTTCGAATCGATTACTTCAGTTCTTAAGTACTGAATTGTTACCGCAGTTGCCAGTAACGCTTGAGTAATCGCAGGTAAAATAATATGCATAAACTTATCCCAATAAAACTCAAAAGTGCCATGAGGAATCCCCACTGTTCCTGAACCATTCGTCGGGAACCAGCCTAACTTATACCCAAAAGCGTACATCATCAATAAAGATAGTACAAATGGTGGTACAGCAAAGCTCACATAGTTGTAAACCACAACAAATCGATCTAATATGGAGTTTTGATACCTCCCTGCTAACATTCCTAATGGTAAAGCTATCGCATAAGTCAAAATCAACGCCAAGCTGGATAGCCAAATCGTATTAACAGCTTTATCAGCAATCACACGGGAAACTGGCATTTTCTTAACATAACTAATCCCAAAATCCCCAGTCGCTGCTTTTTTAACCCAATTAACGTACTGAGTTGGCCACGGATCATTTAGCCCAGCCTCTTCACGTAGCTCTTCTATTCGCTTAGGATCTGTATCTGGTGTAATCAGTCCCGTAAAAGGATCTCCCGGCATAGCCTTGGCTAGAGCAAAAATAAAAATACTTAAGATAATGATTTGTGGAATCATTAAAATCACACGTCTCAAAATTGTTTTCCACATAACTAGTTCCCCCCACTTTCAACCGTTGCTAGTGCCACTTGGTGAGAATCCGTTAGGGTGCGTAAATCATACACACGACCATTTTGATCGAAGTATTGTTGATAAACCTCTTGGTATTCTTTTTCAACCGCTCGGCGATTAGCCATATGCTGCTCACGATTTGCCACGTCAATTTTAGGAATTGCAGACAGTAATCGTTTCGTGTAAATATGCTGAGGAGCTGTGTAGATATCTTCACGAGTACCAATTTCAACAAAACGTCCTTTGGTCATAATCGCGATGTTATCACACATATGCTTAACAACCCCTAAATCATGGGAAATAAACAAATAACTTAAGCCATATTCTTCTTGAATTCGTTTCATGAAGTTTAACACTTGGGCCTGAACCGATAAATCTAAAGCTGAAACAGGCTCATCTGCAATAATCAATTTTGGACTTGTCGCAACTGCTCGAGCCACTCCTAGTCGCTGTCTTTGACCACCAGAAAACTCATGTGGGTATTTATAGAGGGCATCCTCTGGCATTCCCACAATATCTAACAAGCCTTTGATTTTTTTCTTTTCCTCTTGATCTGACAAGCGATCAAAATTACGAATCGGTTCGGCAATAATATCCATCACACGTTTCTTAGGATTTAAACTAGACATAGCATCCTGAAAAATCATTTGCACATCTTTATTATAATCAAGGGATTTTTGAGCGCCGCGCCGAGTCACATCTTGTCCTTCATAAATAATTTGCCCTGATGTTGCTTTTTCTAAGCCAACGATCGTTTTCCCAATAGTCGATTTCCCTGAACCAGACTCGCCGACAAGGCCGTAAGTTTTCCCTTTTTCAATGGTAAAATCAACGCCATCAACTGCCAACACATGGTCAGTCACTCGATTTAAAAAGCCACTGCGAATCGGGTAATGAACCTTTAAATCTTTAATTTCAATCAATGCCATTAGTGCGCTCCTTCCTCATCTTTAAAATGAAAGTGTTTATAACACGTACATCTAACAAAATGACCTGGAGTAATTTCGTGGAGCTTTGGACTTTCCTCATGCTCGGTCTCTGCAATCCAAGGAATCCGTGGGGCAAAACGACACCCTGTTCTTGGCAAGTTTTTCAATGATGGTACAATCCCCTCTATCACATGCAACTCTTCATCCATTGAATCTTCTTGAGGAATTGAGTTAAGTAGTGACTTCGTATAAGGATGTTGCGGGTTATTAAATAAATCCTCGGCAGTCGCTTGTTCAACAATTTGACCCGCATACATGACGGCAACCCGATCAGCCATCTCTGCAACGACTCCTAAATCATGGGTAATTAAAATAATTCCTGCTTGCGTTTCCGCTTGTAACTCTTTTAATAAATCTAAAATTTGTGCTTGAATCGTCACATCCAACGCAGTCGTTGGTTCATCTGCTATGATAATCGGTGGTTTACAGGAGATCGCAATCGCAATAATTACCCGTTGTCGCATTCCGCCAGATAGTTCGTGAGGAAATTGTCTAGCGACTCGAGGACCGTTAACAATCCCAACTTGCTCTAACAATTCGATCACTCGAGCCTCTTTTTGCTCTTTTGTAAACGTCGTATGTGCTGACAGGGCTTCAGAAATTTGATCACCTATCCGCATCAGTGGATTAAGTGCTGATAAGGGATCTTGAAAAATCATCCCAATATCATTTCCTCTAATTTGATTGTAAAGCGTTTCGTTAAAGGTTAATAAATCCAAATCCTTATAGACTATTTGGCCACTAATCCGCGTATTATTTGGGTTGTGCAGCCCCATAATAGTCGTTGCTAAGGTACTTTTACCACAACCAGATTCACCTACTATGGCAAATATTTCATTTTTTTGAAGCGTTATTGAAACCCCGTCTACTGCGTCATAGAACGCATCTTTTATTCGAAATCCTGTGTGCAAATCTTGTATATCTAACAGCTGATCCTCAACATTCAATCGGAAACCCCTCTTTCTTTCCTGTGTTCCACTAGAAACACGTTTGTCCTTTTTATCCCGAATTCCCTACTAAAGGAGTCTTCTTTTTACTTTCTCATAATTCTTTGTGATATTTAATAATTATACTCAAAGAACCTCGTTTTATCAATTATTTCATGCCCTATTAGGCTCTAATCTCATTATAAGTTTATTTATCACACATTTAAAATGATAAAAATCACAGAAAATCGTTAGAATATTCTAACAACTCTCTGTGATTTATTATTGGTGACTTGATATGTATTCAACTGCAGCTCCGACTGTTTCAATCTTCTCTGCGTCTTCATCGGAAATCTCAGTGCCAAATTCATCTTCTAATTCTAGAACAAATTCCATGATACTGATTGAATCTGCGCCTAGGTCATCTTTAATGTTTAAGGTCTCAACCACTTTGTCTTCTTCAACGTCAAAGTGCTTGGTGATAATTGAGCGAACTTTTTGTAGTACTTCTTCTTTCGTCACGTCTGTTCACCTCCCGACTATTACAAACTCTTTACAAATATCTCACTATCATTCTACTGATTTATCTGACGTTTGTCTATCTCTTTTTTTATGTTAGTTGACAAAATGCGGTTTAACAGGCTTACTCAGCTTTATTTTCTTCGAAATAAGTAACTAAATCATCAATCACATGACTCTCTAGCATATTATGAATTTGACGAATCGTATAATTAACTGCTTCTGGACCAGTTGATCCATGCGTTTTAATTACCGGTGCTTTTAAACCAAATAAGACCGCGCCGCCATGGGATGAATAATCCAGTTCTTTCTTCATACCACGTAGTGCATCTTTTAAGAGAACAGCCCCTAGCTTTCCTTTAATTCCTGCCCCTAAAATTGACGCCTTCAAGACATCCATCAAGGCCATTGCTGTTCCTTCTGTCGATTTCAAAACGGCATTACCAGTAAAACCATCTGTTACAATAACATCGGCCACTCCTGTTAATAAATCACGGGCTTCAACATTTCCAATAAAATTAATACTCGTTTCCGCTGCTAATAACTCATAAGACGCTTTCGTCAATTCACTGCCTTTAGTTGCTTCAGAACCATTATTCAACAAGCCAACTGTCGGATTAGCAATATTACGAACATTTTTTGCATAGTAACTAGCTAAGATAGCGTATTGCAAAATATGCTCTGGCTTATTATCAGCGTTAGCACCCATGTCGATGAAATCAAAACCGCCATCAGGATTTCCCATCACCGGCATTGTCGTCATCAATCCAGGACGCTCAATATTTTTTATTCTGCCAATGATAAAGAGCCCCGCGGCCAATAATGCCCCCGTATTTCCTGCTGAAAAAATCGCATCGGCCTCGCCATCCTTAACGGCTTTTGCTGCTAAAACCATTGATGCCTCTTTTTTACGACGAATCGCCTTAACTGGTTCATCATCACTCTCAATTTTTTCATCTGTATGAATAATTTTAATATTAGTGTCGTTTGTTACGTATTTTCTAATTTCAGGTTCTTTGCCGTATAGTTGAAATTCAATAGTTGGATAGTCCTTTTGAGCCAGCATAATCCCTTCAACTATTGCTTGAGGGGCGTTGTCGCCACCCATGGCATCTACAGCAATTCTCATAATAATCCTCCTCATGAACTGGTTAAATTCGCTTATCCTTTCAAAAAGGCTGAATAAGATAAACGGCGTGTTGGACAGAAAAAAAGGAAACATCCTCCATTTTTCCTGAATGTCACACTTAAAAGGAACATCGTCTTCTTCTCTATTCCATTTTATAAAGAACAGTATAGCACAAAATCATTGTAGATATATACATCCCGTAAAATAAGTCGGAAATATATATCCTCTCTAAAGATCAGAATATTGGAGAGTGCTTGTGGGACTTTCGATTATATAACAGGATATATATGGCTCATTAAACTGCCCACTATTTTAGTGACCCCTCTACAAAAAGAGACAACAGACATCCCCTTCTCACTCAACACAACGCTCTACCCAAATAACTGCTTATCAATGAACGAGTCATCAATAAACAGTTGTAAATGTAGCAACTAAACCAATAAGGTAAAGAGCATTTGGTCTTGATTTAAATCAATATAGCTTGGATCAAATTCAGCCATTCGTTCCTTCAAGGCTTGACTGTCATTTTTATCCGCTAACAGTATTCCGATTATAACTGGGCCACTGCCACGGTTAACTTTTTTGGTGTATTCAAACTTAGTAATATCATCATTTGGCCCAAGAATGTCTGTTACAAACTCTCTTAAAGCCCCTGGTCGTTGAGGGAAGTTAATGATAAAATAATGCTTCAGACCTTCATAAATCAACGATCGCTCATCGATTTCTTGCATTCGGTTGATGTCATTATTCCCGCCGCTAACAATACAAATAACCGTCTTGCCTTTAATTTCTGCTTGATTATCTGCCAGAGCAGCAATGCTTAAGGCGCCAGCAGGTTCAGCCACTATTGCCTGGCGTGTATATAATTCTAAAATCGTTGAGCAAACCAGCCCTTCTTCTACATCAATCACTTCATCAACATAGGCTTGGACATGGGCTAGGTTTTTATCCCCAGCTTTTTTCACAGCTGCACCGTCTACAAATGAGTCAACCTTCTTCAACTCGACTGAATGACCTTGACGTAATGCCTCAGCCATTGAACGAGCACCCTTTGGCTCCACACCGATTACCTTGGTTTTGGGGCTAACAGCTTTGACATAGGTCGAAACACCGCTGATTAGACCACCGCCACCTATCGCTGCAAAAATCATATCGGCTTGCTTGCCTTTTAAATCAGCCATCATCTCAACCGCTAAGCTCCCTTGACCAGCAATCACATCTTTATCATTGAATGGATCAATAAAGGTTTGATTGTGTTCAGCGCCATATTGTCGAGACGCTTTGGCAGAGGCATCAAATGTATCTCCTACCAATTGAATGTTCACATAGTATCCACCAAAAAATTTCACTTGAGATATCTTTTGATTAGGAGTGGTTGTTGGCATAAAGATTGTCGCCTTAACTTTCATCGCCTGACAAGTATAAGCCACACCTTGAGCATGATTACCAGCGCTTGCACAGACCACGCCTTTTGCTAATTGCTTTTCTGACAATTGACTAATGGCATAATAGGCACCACGTAGTTTAAATGAACGAACCCGCTGTAGATCCTCTCGCTTCAAATAAACGTGGCACTCGTATTTTTGAGATAAATAATCATCATATTGCAAAGGGGTTCGCCTTACTACGTCTTTTAAGACCTCATAAGCCGCCTCAACTTCTTCTTTCGTTACTAAGTCTGCTTCCATCCTATCAAACCTTCTTTTCTTAATGAGAGAGGGGCTGTGACATACGTCTGCCCCAGCCACCTCTTAATTTATACACCTTATTTTAATGGGTACATTGTAACATAACCAGTACTGTTTGCCTATCTGTTAGATTGGACTAATAGCTATCTCACTTATTAGCTTTGTTAGGCATTCTCTTTAACAAACGGCATCATTTTACGTAATTCAGCCCCAACTTTTTCAATTTGGTGACCTTCCTGTTCTTTACGTAACGCTTTGAAGTTTGCAAAGTCGTTTTTATTATCATCGATAAAGCCTTTAGCAAATTTTCCTGTTTGAATATCAGTTAACACATCTTTCATACGTGCTTTTGTTTCAGAAGTAACTACTCGTGGCCCAGAAACATAATCACCGTACTCAGCTGTATTAGAGATTGAGTTACGCATTTTAGCCATGCCACCCTCATACATTAAATCAACGATTAATTTCAATTCATGCAGTACCTCAAAGTAAGCAATCTCTGGTTGATAGCCTGCTTCAACTAATGTTTCAAATCCTGCTTGAACTAAATGAGTGGTTCCACCACAAAGGACAGCCTGTTCACCAAATAAATCTGTTTCTGTTTCCTCTTTAAATGTCGTTTCTAGTACGCCTACTCGAGTTGCGCCAATGCCTTTCGCATACGACATTGCCACGTCTGTTGCTTTACCTGTTGCATCTTGATAGACTGCAAACAGCGCTGGAACTGCGAAACCTTCAACAAATGTCCGACGTACTAAATGACCAGGACCCTTTGGAGCTACTAAGAAAACATCCACATCTGCTGGTGGCTGAATCACGTCAAAATGAATATTGAAACCATGAGCGAAAGCAAGTGCATTGCCAGCTTCTAAATTAGGCGCAATTTCATTTTCATATAAGTCACCTTGAATTTCGTCAGGCGCTAAGATCATTACAACATCGGCTTTTTTAGCCGCTTCTGCTACTGGATAAACATCAAAGCCATCATTACGAGCAGCTTCTGCTGATTTCCCTTCACGAATCCCAATAATCACTTGGTTTCCATTATCACGCAAGTTTTGCGCATGAGCATGTCCTTGTGAACCATATCCGATAATCGCAACTGTTTTTCCTTCTAGTTCGTTTTTTGTCACTGAATCTTCATAATATACTTTTGCCATTGTGCATTTCCCTCCAGGTCTCGTTTTAGGTCTATGTGTCACTACTTTAATAGCCATACAGCCTTTTTACGAGTTATCTTTTTTATTTATGTGATTTTATTATCAAATAATAAAATCGTGTTCCTACTATTGTATAGTCTATTTCGCGCCTCTCGTGAAACCAGTGACGCCTGTCCGCGCTAACTGTTGGATGCCATATGATCTAATTACATCCACAAAAGCATCAATTTTTTCACTAGTTCCAGTTACTTGGATAATTAATGATTTAGTCCCAACATCAATGACATTGCCACGGAATGGTTCAATCAACGTAAAAATCTCTGAACGTGTCGCAGCGGTCGCATTCACTTTCACTAAAGCTAGTTCTCGCTCAATATGTGGTTCATCTGTTATATCTGATACTTTAACTACATCAATCTGCTTGTTTAACTGCTTAATAATTTGCTCAATCTCATCTTTTGATTCAACTTGAACGACAATCGAAATCCGTGAAATATGTTTATCTTCTGTGGGACCGACGGAGATACTGTCAATATTAAATTGACGACGAGTTAAGACACCACTGATTCGATTTAAAATTCCCGATTGATTGTTAACCAGTGCGATAATTAATCGTTTCATCTACTCCACCCCCAACATCTGATAATTAGCTTTACCTGTGGGTACCATCGGTAAAACATGTTCGGTAGCTGATACATCCACATCAATTAAAACCGAACCAGCTGTTTCAAAGAGAGCTTGCAACTCTGCATCCAGTGTGTCTGGATTGGATAGCTTAACGCCTTTAATACTGTATGCTTCAGCCATTTTCACAAAATCAGGTTGACTCATAAAGACTGACTCTGATCGACGGCCTTCATAAAAGCTTTCCTGCCATTGACGAACCATTCCAAGGGAGTGATTATTTAAAATAACTACCTTGATATCAATCCCATAATCATTTAAAATAGCCAATTCCTGATTACTCATCTGGAAGCCACCATCTCCTACAAACAAAACAACCTCTTTATCAGGACAGCCAAGCTTCGCGCCAATCGCCGCAGGAATCCCATATCCCATCGTTCCTAAGCCACCACTTGTCACTAGCTGATGGACATTCTTATAAGGGTAATATTGCGCTGCCCACATTTGATGCTGCCCGACGTCTGTTACAACAATCGCCTCACCATTAGTCAACTCGCCAATTATCTCAATCACTCGCTGTGGTTTGATCTCTTCACGATTCTCTCGGTCATAACGGAATGGATGTCGTTCTTTATGAGACATATTTTGCTTTAGCCATTCCTCATTATCAGATTGATTAATGGACTGTGCTAAAGCATCTTTTAAAACTTCTTTAATATCACCCACAATTGGAACTTGAGTATCGATGACTTTACCAATTTCTGCTGGATCAACATCAATATGAACAATCATTGCATTTGGTGCAAATTCACTTGGCAAGCTAGCCAAACGATCATCGAAGCGTGATCCCATATTAATTAATAAATCACAATCAGTAATCGCCATATTAGCTGCAAACGAACCATGCATACCGCCCATTCCTAAAAATAGCGGATGGGTTGTAGGTACTGCCCCAAGTCCCAAAAGAGTGCTTAAAGTAGGAAGCTGATACTTCTCAATAAACTCGAGAACTTCTGCTTGAGCCTCACTGTGAATTACCCCTGCTCCAATCAACACAATTGGTTTTTTAGCTTTTTCCAAGGCATTTAACATCTTAGTAACTTGCAAAGTATTTGGGTAAACAGTCGGTTGATAGCTAGGGAGACAGACGGTCTCATCATAAGTTGTTTCGGTTCCCATTGCCGATATATCTTTTGGCAAATCAATCACGACTGGCCCTTTTCTTCCTGTATTTGCAATATGGAATGCTTCATTAATCACTCTTGGAATATCTTTGACATCTCGTACCTGATAATTATATTTTGTAATTGGCATGGTAATTCCTAAAACGTCCGCCTCTTGAAATGCGTCTTTTCCAATTCCTGGCATTCCAACTTGCCCTGTAAAAACAACTAATGGAATCGAATCGCTCATAGCATCTGCAATGCCAGTAATAGCATTAGTTGCTCCGGGACCACTTGTCACGACAACAACCCCTGGCTTCCCAGTCGCTTTGGCGTATCCTTCTGCGGCATGTACCGCTCCCTGTTCGTGACGAACTAGAATGTGCCTAATCTCACCTTTATACAATGTGTCATACAAGGGGAGAACTGCGCCACCTGGGTAACCAAAAATCATCTCAACTTCCTGCTTCTGTAACGACTCGATTAAAAGCTCCGAGCCACTTTTAAGTTGATAGTCTTTTTCTCCCATGATTTCACCTCTTTTAAGTTAGTTTAATGGTTCCTTTTGTTTCACTCGTTACTAATCTAATAAATCGTCTGGAATCTTCAAGACTCCGCCCGTATTAGCCGATGTTACTAACGCTGTGTATCTTGCTAGATAGCCTTTGGTTACTTTTGCTTTAAATTTAGGAACTGATTTTTTCCGTTCTTCTAATACCTCGTCTGGAACTTCTACATTTAAAGTTCGATTGGTTAAATCTATTTCAATTATATCTCCATCATTAATCAGACCAATTGGTCCGCCAGCTGCGGCCTCTGGTGAAATATGACCAACCGCAATCCCACGGGTTGCTCCTGAAAAACGACCATCAGTAATTAATGCCACTTCTTTTCCTAAGCCTCGACCCACAATACTTGAGGTTGGTGCAAGCATTTCTGGCATCCCTGGACCTCCCTTAGGTCCTTCATAGCGAATAACAACAACATGACCTTTAGTTACAGTATGATCATCAATCGCCGCTACAGCCTCATCATGAGAGCTAAAACAGATCGCTTTACCACGGAAAACCGTTATGGATGGGTCAACTCCACCAACTTTAATAACTGCTCCATCTGGCGCAATGTTTCCATAAAGAATGGATAACCCCCCCACTGGACTGTAAGGATTTTCTTTTGGATGAATAACTTCAGGATTTTTGATTACAGCATCCTGAACATTTTCACGAATAGTTTTTCCTGTCACAGTAATTCGATCAGGATGAATCGCATCTCCTAAATCAACCAACTCTTTCATAATCGCTGGAACCCCACCGGCCTCATGAACATCATGCATTGAATACGATGATGATGGTGCGATTTTAGATAAATATGGAACCCGCTTGGCAATTTCATTTACATCTGCTAGGTTATAGTCAATTTCTGCTTCATGAGCAATCGCTAAAGTATGTAAGACCGTATTAGTTGAACCACCCATTGCCATATCTAAGGCAAAAGCATCATCAATGGCTTCTTTCGTCACGATGTCTCTTGGTTTAATGTTATTCTTTACTAAATCCATCAAATGAAATGC
The DNA here is from genome assembly GCF_059621045.1 of Vagococcus sp. WN80Y. Lineage (NCBI taxonomy): Bacteria > Bacillati > Bacillota > Bacilli > Lactobacillales > Enterococcaceae > Vagococcus > Vagococcus sp. WN80Y. Next base: position 112,303 of record NZ_JCAQHY010000173.1, on the reverse strand, counting down.
CGATTGCCTAACTAGCTCGCGACGTTCGTCGGATACTGCTAAAATAGTCCCATTTCCTGGTAAAGCTAGTCCCAGTACTTCCATCAAACAGTTCATCGAATTAGCAGTAAACATTCCTGCACATGAACCACAAGTTGGACAAGCATTTTGTTCCATAAAAAGAAAGTCCTCTTTAGTCATATTCCCAGCTTTATAAGTCCCAACTGCTTCAAACATGTCCGAAAGAGTAGAGGCACGACCATGAGGATCAATCCCCGCTTTCATCGGACCACCTGAACAGAAAATCCCCGGAACATTCGTCCGCATAGCTGCCAACAGCATTCCTGGTGTGATTTTATCACAGTTTGGAATATAGAAAACACCGTCAAACCAATGGGCATTAATGACTGTTTCAGCCGCATCTGCAATAACTTCTCGACTTGGTAACGAGTAACGCATGCCAATATGTCCCATGGCAATCCCATCGTCAACACCAATTGTATTGAATTCAAAGGGGATACCGCCTGCTTCACGAATGGCTTCTTTCGCCACATCTGCTAGCTCACGCAAATGGACATGTCCTGGTACAATGTCAATATAGGAGTTACAAATAGCGATAAATGGTTTGTTCATGTCTTTCGCATTTTTAACTTGCCCTGTTGCATACAGCAGGCTTCTAGCCGGTGCCGCTTCAATCCCTTTTTTGATTTTATCACTACGCATAATTGATTTTCTCCCCTTTGTTTGTCTAGGTACTTAATCCTAATTTTGGTTTTCAAACCACAGAGTTTGTCTCATGCTTCGTTGTCCTTAACTTCTACGTTGCTCACGCAACTAGAGTTGAGGCTCTTCGCATAATTGATTTTCTCTCCTTTGTTTGTCTAGGTACTTAATCCTAATTTTGGTTTTCCAACCATAGAGTTCGTCTAGGTGTCTGCTTTCAGTAATTTTTTCTAATGACTCATCTATCACAACAAAAAACACCCCATCTTGTTTGATTAACAAAATGGGGTGTTTGGCAAGCGTCCCATTTCACTAATGCAAACAGGACTAAAACGACTGCAAAAATTTCTGCGGTTGCTCTAAGCCCAGTTGATTAATAAAATAATGACTAGTTGCTTGCCTGATTTATTCATGAGATAGTTCTCCTCTTTATTCGATGTTTGTTCGTGTGAACATCATTAGAATTTGATTAACTTTTAGTGTTATGTTCTAATATATACTTCATGAAAGTAAAAGTCAATGAAAAGTTGAAATTATCTGACAATTTAATAAATAGCAAGGTTGTTATCAATTGTAAACCATTCAAAGATACCTACTTGATTGACTTACAATCCCAAAGTTCATTTATTTTATTAATCACTGGAAAATCTCTGCCTTTGTTTGAATTAGATATCATTATTTACATTAAGCCCAATAGCTAGGGATTGTCGCTTCATAGGCTGTTAGCTTTGGCTCATCTGCCAAAGTAACGGCTATGTCATCTAATCCATTAATCAATTTGTTTTTCCACATAGGATCAATGTCAAATGAATAGGTTCCAACACTCGCTCGTACTTCCTGTGCTGGTAAATCAATGATAATCGACTCATCAGCCTCAATTGATGCTAATTTTTCACGAGCCTCACTAGCTAAAACAATTGGCAAAAGACCATTTTTTATAGCATTCATATAAAAAATATCACTATAGCTTCCCGCAATAACTACTCTAAACCGATAATCCATTATTGCCCAAGCAGCATGCTCCCTGGAAGAACCACAACCAAAATTATCTCCCGTTATTAAAATAGTTGCCGACTGACGCTCAGGATAATTCAATATAAATTCTGGATTTTCCGAGCCGTTTGCTAAAAAGCGCCATTCGTCAAATAAGTGCTTACCAAATCCTGTCTTCTCAATTCGCTTTAGAAAGGACTTTGGAATAATCTGATCTGTATCAATATTATCGTTCATCAACGGAACTGTCAGCCCTTGATGTATCTTAATTGCCTCCATTCAACCACTCACCCTCTCTAATATCTGTAAAGGTCCCAACTATTGCCGCAGCCGCAGCCATTGCTGGACTACATAAATGCGTTCGTGCGCCTTTACCTTGACGTCCTTCAAAATTTCGATTCGAAGTTGACGCACAGTGAACTCCCTCTGGAACTTGGTCTGGATTCATCCCCAAACACATCGAACAGCCTGGCTCACGCCACTCAAATCCTGCCTCTGTAAAGACCTTATCTAGCCCCATTTTTTCTGCCGCTTTACGGACAGGTCGCGACCCTGGGACCACTAAGCCAGTAATGCCTTCTTTAATTTTTTTCCCTTTTACAATGCTTGCCGCTTCTTCCAAATCAGAGAGGCGACCATTTGTACATGAGCCAATAAAAACATACCCTAGTGGAATATCTGAGCCCTTTTGCCCTGGTTTTAAATCCATGTAGGCATAAGCACGCTCATCATTAATGTCACCAATTTCTGGGAAAGTAGACGTAATCGGCACACCCATCTCTGGATTTGTTCCCCACGTAATTTGTGGAACAAGCTGACTCGCATCAAGTTCAATCAAACGATCAAACTTAGCATCCTCATCTGTATAGAGCGTCCGCCAATCTGCAATCGCAGCCTCTATATCTTTTGGCGCATATTGACGATCACGGACATAAGCATAGGTAGTCTCATCAGGCGCCATCATCCCCATCTTAGCACCGCCCTCAATCGACATGTTACAAATACTCATTCGCTCCTCCATCGTCAGTCCTTCAATAGTGTCACCAAAAAATTCAACACCGTACCCAACCCCAAAATCCACACCATAGGTCGCAATTAAATTCAGAATAATGTCTTTTGCGTAGACGCCTTTAGCTAGTTTTCCAGTAATTTTTATACCGAGATTTTTCGGTTTTTGTTGCCAAATACTTTGAGTCGCAAACACATGCTCTACTTCACTTGTGCCAATTCCAAAAGCAATGGCTCCAAAAGCGCCATGGGTAGCAGTATGTGAATCCCCACAAACAATTACTTTACCTGGTTGCGTTAGCCCAGTTTCTGGTCCAACCATATGAACAATCCCTTGACGATCACTTCCGTTATCACACAGTTCAACCCCAAATTCATCGCAATTACGACGCAGTGCATCAATTTGATTTTTAGAAACCAAATCCGTAATATTAAAAATATCTTTAGTCGGTGTATTGTGGTCCATCGTCGCAAATGTTTTATCTGGTCGTCTTAGCTGTCTTCCCTCAAGTCGCAATCCCTCAAAAGCCTGAGGTGAAGTTACCTCATGAATCAAATGCAAATCAACGTAAATCAATTGCGGCTCACCTAGTTCGCCACTGACCACATGCCGTTCCCAAACTTTATCAAATAGTGTTTTTCCCATTCCTGTGCCTCTTTTCACGTTTTATGCTGCTAAGCAGCTTGAATTTTTCTAATCACTGCCTCTACAAATTCTGTCGTTGAGGTCTTACCACCTAAATCACTTGTTAATACGCCTTCTGCCATTACAGCATAACAAGTACTTTCAACATCAGTTGCTGCTTCGTCCCAACCAAATGACTCTCTCAACATCATCGCCATAGATAAAATCATCGAAACAGGATTAGCACAATTTTTCCCCGCTATGTCTGGTGCTGAACCATGAATTGGTTCATATAAAGATAAACCATCCATACCATGGCTTGCACTAGGTAAAATCCCTAGAGTTCCAGGAATTACTGATGCCTCATCACTTAGAATGTCTCCAAATAAATTTTCGGTCACTATCACATCAAAATGAGTCGGTTCTTGAATCAACTTCATCGCCACTGAATCAACTAAATGATGTTCCAACGTCACATCAGGAAATTCAATAGCTACTTCATCAGCAATTTTGCGCCAAAGCTTGCTAGTTGCTAAGACATTCGCTTTATCTACTGATGTAACCAACTTGCGGCGCCCTCTAGCTATTTCAAATCCTTTGCGAAGTATTCGTCTAATCTCATCTGCTGTATAAGTACAGGTATCCAAGGCATTTTCCGCATTTAACTCTTGCGGTTCACCAAAATAAATGCCACCAGTTAACTCTCGAACAACTACAAAATCAGCTCCAGTCACTACCTCTGGCTTCAATGGTGATAAATGTGCCGTTGCTGTCGGCACCGTTACCGGACGAATATTAGCATACAAATTTAACGCTTTTCTTAAAGCTAATAGTCCTTGCTCTGGTCTAACTGCTGCCGAATCCCACTTTGGTCCACCAATAGCGCCCAAAAGAATCGCATCTGCTTCTTTACAAGCCGCTAACGTTGTTTCTGGTAAAGGATGCCCTTGACTATCAATCGCTACACCACCAAACTCATACTTTTTTGCCTCTAACTTCAATTGGTATTTTTGAGCAATCACTTCCATCACCTGTAAGGCACTTGTCATAATTTCCTTGCCAATACCATCGCCAGGTAAACACACAATTTTTTTCATAATCACTACCCTTTTTCCTTAATATAATTACTTGCTTGAATATACGCTTTTGCTGATGCCTGTAAAACATCAAAGTCAATCCCCACGCCATTATAATTACGACCATTTCGTTCATCTTTTACAGTCACGTGAACCTCAGCCTGGGCATCTTCACCTTCAGTAACAGATTTAATGCTAAAATGATTTAATTTTGGCGCTTGTTCCATCAGACGGTCAATTGTATTATAAATGGCTTGAATACTGCCAGAGCCAACAGCTGAATCACTAAAAATGCCTTCATCTGTTTCGATACTCACGATAGCACCTTGCTTACCATCCGACACGTATTGCAGCTGTAAACCATGTAAACGATAAGCCTCCTCACATTCGCTCGACTGCCCCGCAATCAAGGCATGCAAATCACTTTCCGTAACTTGTTTCTTTTTATCAGCCAATGCTTTAAACTTCTTAAAGGATTGGTTCAACTCATCATCTGATAGCTGATACCCCATCTCTTCCATGCGGGAAGTAAAAGCGTGTCGACCAGATAGTTTTCCTAGAGGCAATGAGTTAGTCGCCACTCCAACAAGTGATGGCGTGATAATTTCATAAGTATCAGGATTTTTAAGCACACCATCTTGATGAATTCCGGATTCATGCGCATATGCATTAGCCCCAATAATTGCTTTATTTCGTGGAACAGAGACACCTGATAATTGACTCACCAAGTCACTGGTCCGTTTCGTTTCATTCAATACAATATTACTATCCTGTTGGTAAAAATCTTTGCGAACATGCAGGGCCAATGCCACTTCTTCAAGAGCTGTATTTCCTGCTCGCTCACCAATTCCATTAATAGTTCCTTCAACACGACGAGCACCATTTTCAATTGCAGCTAGAGAATTGGCCGTTGCCATTCCCAAATCATCGTGACAATGAGGCGAAAATATGACGTCCTCGCCAGTCTGGCAATTCTTAATTAAGTAACTAAAAATCTCACCATATTCAGTTGGATTAGAATACCCCACCGTATCAGGGACATTAATAATTGTCGCACCAGCATCAATCGCCGTCTGAACTGCCTCTAATAAAAATTCTCGTCGAGTACGTGTCGCATCCTCTGGCGAAAATTGAACCACATCAAATTTAGTTTTAGCGTAACTTACATGCTCCTTTATCGCTGCGAGAACTTCGTTTGGCGTTTTTTTCAATTTATACTCCATGTGGATGTCACTCGTTGCCAAAAACAAATGTATCTGAGGATACTTGGCAACGGAAAGTGCTTCATGCGCTCGATCAATATCAGGTTTATAGCAGCGTGCCAAGCCGACAACTGTCGTCTTTTTAAGTGCTTTAGCAATCGCTTGAACTGCCTCGAAATCCCCTACCGATGAATTAGGAAAACCGGCTTCTATCGCATCAATCCCCCATTTTTCTAACTGTTGAGCAATTCTCACTTTCTCTTTGGTATTAAAATTAACCCCTGGTGTTTGTTCGCCATCTCTTAACGTTGTGTCAAAAAATTGAATAGTCATAACTAATACGCTCCTTTTCATTCTCATTTAATTGTCTTGGTTTTTAGTAATAAAAAAGCACCCCACTTCTTGGGATGCTTAGCTCAGCCCCAAGTCATGCAATGCAGAATAGGACCCCTAACAACTGAATTTTTTTCAGTGTTCTGAGCCCCTACAGTAATAATAAAGTTGTAAAGTAAGCTGATTTAATTGTACACATGATAAGTTACCTCCAACTATTTTTCTTATTTGCGAAATATTCTGACAATTCAAATAATTCTTAATATTTAATATACAGAATATAAAAGTATTTGTCAAACATTATTTTAAAAAAAATTCCGAGACAGTTGTCTCGGACTAATAACTTCTTTTATTTTTCTGATTAACTAGCTTTTCTCCCCTCGCTAATCAAAAAAGTTTTTCGCTGTGTTCTCATCAAATAATCGATCTTTCAATGCTTGATACCTTGATTCATGCCACCAATTTTCGATTCCCCAAATAGCAACCGCTTCTTGCCTGGCAGCTTCTAGCGTAGCAAAATCAGCTACAATATCGCCAACCAAGAATTGTGGAACGCCAGACTGACGGGAGCCAAAAAATTCACCGGGGCCACGCATTTCCAAATCTTTTTGGCTTAAAACAAACCCATCCGTTGTTTCAGTCATGATCTTCATCCGTTCACTGCCCATCTCGTTTTTCGGATTAGCTACTAGCACACAATAAGAGGCCTGACTTCCCCGACCTACCCGACCACGAAGCTGATGAAGCTGAGCCAAACCAAAACGATCAGCATCCATAATCAACATTGTGGTTGCATTAGGTACATTTACGCCAACTTCAATAACCGTCGTCGACACTAAAATTTGCATCTTATTTTCTTTAAAGGTAGACATAATTTCATCTTTTTCTTGAGCTTTCATTTTACCGTGAAGTAGACCAACCTGGTACTTAGGGTAAAATGCTTGTAAATTTTCATAGATTTCAGTCGCATTCTTCACGTCTAAAGACTCTGACTCTTCAATCAATGGACAAATAACATAGGCCTGTCGACCAGCTTTTAATTCCTTCTCCATCCATGTCAAAACTGTTTCTAATTGAGGAGGTCTTACCCAACGAGTTTCTATTGGAATTCGCCCTTTGGGAAGTTCATCAATAATCGAGACATCCATTTCCCCGTAAGCTGTAATTGCTAATGTCCGTGGAATTGGTGTAGCTGTCATAAATAAGACATCAGGATTGGCTCCTTTTTCGCGCAAAACTTTCCGTTGATTTACTCCAAATCGGTGTTGCTCATCTGTAATTACTAGCCCTAATTTATTAAACTCAACATCCTTCTGGATCAATGCATGTGTACCTATTACCACATCTAAGCGTCCATCAGCCATTTGTTCAAGTATCTCACGCCGTTCTTTCGTTTTTGTTGACCCTGTCAACAATGAGACGTTAATATTAAAAGGTGTAAGTAAGTCAACCAAACTTTCTAAATGTTGCTCAGCTAAAATTTCAGTTGGAACCATCAGTGCTCCTTGATATCCTGCTGTCACAGTTGCATATAAGACAATTGCCGCCACCACTGTTTTACCACTTCCGACATCCCCCTGTAATAAGCGATGCATATGAGTCGTGCTCCTCAAATCGCGACAAATTTCGTTCGTTACTCGCTTTTGGGCCTCTGTCAGCTCAAATGGTAATGCCTGAGTAAACTCTTTCAAGCGATCCACATCATAAAGAATTTGTAGACCTTGACTAATTTCTTTTTCTTGGTAGCGAAGTTGTTGCATCTGCATTTGAAATTCAAAAAACTCTTCAAAAATAATTCGTCGCCTAGCTGACAGGCTATCCTCAGCTTTTTCTGGAAAATGCATCGCACGCATTGCTGGTTTTCTTGGCATCAAACGATACTTTTCTATCAGTTCTTCGGGTAGCCATTCTTCAATCAACTCACCGTACTCATCGAAGCCACTCTTAATTAAATTGACCAAGGTATTTTGACGAATTTTTTTATTCACATGATAAATTGGTGCAAAATCAGCATCGTTTTCTTCACGACTACCGAGAATTTTCATCCCTGTCAACGCCTTACGTTTTGCATCCCATTTACCAAATACTGCAATTTCTTCTGATAAAACGATCTTATCTTTTAAGTAGGCTTGATTAAAAAAAGTCACGTTAATTACAGCATGATCATGCATAATTCGAAAGCTCAAGCGATTTTTTCGGTAACCATAATGCGACACAACCCCCTCGGCAACAACTAGCCCCTTTAAAACAACCTTCTCTTGATCACCAATTTCTGCTAACTTCTTTTCTTGAATATCATCGTATCGAAAAGGATAATAAGATAAAAGCTCTTCCACTGTTTCTAAGCCTAATTCTTGTAAATTCTCCGCCCGTTTCGGCCCAACTCCTGGTAAATATTGGATGGGATCTGTTATTTTTTTCAACCATTGTCCTCCTCTCTTATTTTCTAATGATCTCTCAAAAAAACGGAATGTACGTTCCCCATCTGATAGGCAAAAAGAGGCCGGATACTACTTCCGACCTCTCTAATTTGTACAAACTATATAACTAAAAATCAGCTAGCTTCCTCGGCTACTCAACTGAGAATAGGTAAGGATAGACAGGTTGTCCACCTTCATGAATTTCCACTTCAAGTGCATCATCAATTGCCAAAATACCAGCTTCTAATTTTTTCGCTTCAGCTAATTTGCCGTCTTCTCCGACAATAATAGTCACAATTTCGCTGTCTTCATCGAGCATTTTCGCTACAGTCACAAGTGACGCATCATAACGTCCTTTTTCAGACACAACAATCTTACCTTCAACCATTCCGATGTAGTCGTCTTTGGTTATTTCAACTCCATCAATAGTCGTATCGCGAACAGCCGTCGTCACTTGGCCACTCTTAACTTCATCAAGCATCGCCGTCATAGCTGCTTGGTTGTCAACTAATGATTGTTGATCATTAAAACCTAGCATCGCTGTCATCCCCTGAGAAATAGTTTTAGCAGGTACGACCACTACTGGCAATTCACTCACTTCAGCCGCTTGATCAGCTGCCATGAAAATATTCTTATTATTTGGCAAAATGATTACATTTTCTGCGTTAACTTCATCAATAGCCTTCAAAATATCTTCTGTACTTGGATTCATAGTTTGACCACCACTGATAATGTAGTTAGCCCCTAAACTACGAAACAGCTCTTGAACCCCTTCACCCGCTGCAATGGCAATTATGCCAAATGGGGCTGGTGGTTGTTTTTCTTTTGGTCCTGCTTCTGGTTTTTCATTCTCTAATAAACTATCATGCTGCAAACGCATGTTATCAACTTTAATTTTTACTAGTGAACCAAATTTTTGGCCATAATTCATCACTTCACCAGGGTGTTCCGTATGAACGTGAACTTTAATAATTTCATCATCGGCAACCACCAATAGAGAGTCACCTAATTCATTTAAATAATTGCGGAATGTCTCATAATCAAACTCACTATCGACTGTTTCGCCATCTCCGATGTGAACCATAATTTCTGTACAATAACCAAATTTAATGTCTTCTGTTGCCACATGCCCCGCTACACTACGATGATGTTCTGCATTAACCATCTCAGTCATTTGCGCTGCATTTGGCTGATAGACTGGATTGTCAACAATTTTACCAGAAAGTACTTCTAAGAAGCCTTCATAAATAAATAACAGACCTTGCCCACCACTATCTACAACACCCACTTCTTTTAAAACAGGTAATAAATCTGGTGTCCGATCTAACGAGCGCTTAGCACCCTTGACAACTGCTTCCATGACCTCAACACAATCATCTGTTTCTTTGGCTTTCTTTTCACCGGCTCTAGCAGCTTCACGAGAAACAGTCAAAATTGTTCCCTCGACTGGCTTCATAACAGCCTTATAAGCTGTTTCAACACCATGTGTAAAGGCAGCCGCCAAATCTTGAGCATTGAGTTCAACGACATCAGGAATTTTTTTAGAGAAACCACGGAATAACTGAGATAAAATAACACCTGAGTTTCCGCGAGCCCCCATCAAAAGCCCCTTTGAAAGAGCTTGAGCCAATTCTCCGACTTTTTCCGAGACATTTGTTGTGACAGCTTTTGCCCCACTCGTCATTGATAAATTCATATTCGTTCCGGTATCCCCATCAGGAACCGGGAATACGTTCAATGAATTGACGTATTCGGCATTTTTATCCAAACGTTCTGCTCCAGCTTGAACCATCGCTTGGAACTGTCCGCTGTTAATTGCTGTTACTTTCACTTAATTATCCTCCTTAAGATTAGACTGCAGACCTCTAGTCTGGCAGCACGCGAACGTCTTGAACAAATACATTAACCGAATTAGCCGCAACACCAAGCATCGTTTCGAGATTGTATTTCACTTTTTCTTGAACGTTACGACTTACTTCTGAAATCTTTGTACCATAGCTAACAATGGTATACACATCAATTGCTACGCCGTTTTCTTCCTGACGTACAACCACACCACGAGAATAATTTTCTTTACGAAGTATTTCATTTAAGTTATCTTTGATTTGGTTTTTACTCGCCATACCAACGATGCCGTAAATATCGGTTGCAGCTCCGCCTACCACGGTTGCAATCACATCGTTGCTGATTTCGATTGTACCAGACTGTGTTTTAATTTTTACCGCCATTAGATTAAGCCTCCTTTAGGTCCTGTACTTTAGTATTCTACTTAATTATTGTAGTTCTACATTGAGCACAATTGCCCATTTTCTCTCATTATTTTATCACAGGAACTACCTATTTAAAAGTAAAAGTACTTTTTTCTTAGCAAACCCTCGTTTTCTCTTCATGTTTTCATCACTATTTTCAGTCGTTTTCTGCAACGCCCTTCATTTTCCACTTGCATTCACTTCTTATTTATGGTAAATTATTCTAGTATGAGCAAAGAACTTATCCGCTCCAATATCAAAGCAAAGGAGGAAGAAACATGGCAAAAGAATGTTATATTACTGGACGCAAATCTAGAAGTGGTAATACACGCTCTCACGCGATGAACGCATCAAAACGTACTTGGAAAGCTAATCTACAAAAAGTTCGCATTTTAGTAGACGGTAAACCAAAGAAAGTTTGGGTTTCAACTCGTGCTTTGAAATCAGGTAAAGTTGAACGCGTTTAATATCACATATAACCAAACGGTCGCCAGAGCAATCTGACGACCGTTTTTTATTTACCTTTTCCATTTAATCCTTGCTTTGAATAACCGCAATAATACCGTCAGTAAAAGAGAAGCGGCTGGTCTCCCCAATAAATTCATTACTAGCAAAACTCATGGGGAGTGTTGTTTGATAATCGCTTAGCTGGTATTTAGCATCATAGAGTGTTAAATTTTTAACTGCTGTCAAACAGACGTATGCTAGATAGGCTTTATCCACTTCTTTTTCAAGCTGATAGTCTCCTGGGAGATAGTAACTGATTGTATTTTGTAAATCTACTAGCTGAACACGGTCGATATCTGCCTGAAATCGCGGTTCCAAAGGCAACCATAAATTTGATAAAAAATGATCTAAGCGCCCACCAGTTGCTCCAATAAGTTTAATAGGAATTTTGGGATACGCCTCAAGCGCCCACAAAAGAGCCAACTGAGTATCCGTATCATCCTTTTCAGGAACTGAATAATGAATATCTGCAACTAGCGCCTCAACTGCCTCCAATTCAACTGCTGAGAGCGAATCAAAGTCACCTATCGCAACTGTTGGCAAGATGCCTCTTTCTATTAAATAATACGTGCCCCGGTCAACCCCTATCCAAGCAGTTGTTTCATCTAAATAATTGGATAGCTGCGGCCAAAGTGCAGGATTCCCTCCCGCAACAATGATAACTGTTTTAATCATTACTCAATCGCATCTCTGAGAGCCTGTATTCGGTCTTTTGGCGAGTCTGAATTATATACGTAAGAACCAGCAACGAAAACATCAGCACCGGCCTTAGCACATAATGCAGCAGTCTCAGGAACAACACCACCATCAACTTCGATTTCATAAGATAACCCTAACTCTTGACGTAATTGTGCCAATTCTTTAATTTTATCCAAGCACTCTGGAATAAAGGCTTGGCCACCAAAACCAGGATTTACTGTCATGACTAAAACTAAATCGGCCATTGGTAAGACCTGTTTAATCGCTGAGACTGGTGTTGCAGGATTAATTACAACCCCTGCTTTAACACCAGCACTTTTAATCATTTGCATCACGCGGTGTAGGTGCAAAGTACTTTCTTGATGAACCACAATGTAATCGGCTCCTGCTTTGGCAAAATCATCCACATAACGCTCTGGATTCATAATCATCAAGTGAACATCTAACGGTAATTTAGTAACTGGACGAATCGCTGAAACGACATTTGGCCCTAACGTGATATTCGGCACAAACTGGCCATCCATTACATCCACATGAATGTAATCGGCTCCTGCTTTTTCAACTAACACAATATCTCTTTCTAAATTAGCAAAATCTGCGCTTAAAATCGATGGTGCAATCTTCATTAGTTTCCCTACCTCTTCATTATTTTTTATTTTTACCATACATTGGTTTCCGATTATCAATCTCTTCTAAAAATTGTAAATAGTGTTTATAACGACTGGCTAAAATTTCGCCGCTTTCAACTTCAGCCTTGACTGCACATTGAGGCTCATGACGATGCTTACATTCTCTAAACTTACAGCCGACAGCAGCTCGTGCCAGTTCTGGAAACTGACTCGTTAATTCTTCAGCAGACATCTCTAAAAAGTCAATAGCACTAAAACCAGGTGTATCTCCTACTAACCCATCAACTAAAGGAATCAATTCTACATGACGCGTTGTATGACGTCCACGACCTAATGATTCAGAAATTTCCCCAGTCTTCAATGCCAGTTCTGGTGAAATTTGATTGAGCAAAGTTGATTTCCCCGCTCCTGTCTGCCCCATAAAAACGGTTAATTGTTCTGGGAAATAGCGTTCAATTTCACGTAGACTATCACGATTACTTTCACGAGTTGGCAAAATTACTGGATAGCCAATTTTCTTGTAATCCTGTTTTACTTGCTTCATCTCGTCATAACCAGCCTCATCCAGCAAATCTATTTTTGTCAAATAAATAATCGGGTGAATTCGCTCATACTCCAAGGTCACAAGGAAACGATCCAATAGATTAGCAGAATAATTTGGAGAGATACTACTCATAACAATCACGCCTTGTTCGACATTAGCTACCGCTGGACGAACCAATTGATTTTCTCTTGGCAGAACTTCTAATAAATACCCATCTGTTAGGTTGCTACTTTCAAAAATAACATGATCGCCAACCAAAGGAGTGATATTTCGATTACGAAAATTTCCTCGAGCACGCGTTTGGTACGTTTGACCATCTGAATAAACATAATAAAACCCACTTAGTGCTTTTCTAATTTGGCCTTGAGTCACATGGCACCTCCATTTTTACTCTATGCTTTTACTGTACTGAATGTTTCACCAGATTTCAAGCGATTTCCCCTAAGTATTTTAGAAAGTTTTACTTGTTTTCATCTTTTCTCTTAGCTATACTAATGAAAATAGTATGAGAGGAAGTCGATTCAATATCACAACTTATCATTAGACCAGCAGAAATTACTGATGCTGCAGCAATTCTAAACTATCTCAATCAAATCGGTGGCGAAAGTGAGCAGTTACTTTTTTCGAAAAACGAATTCCAAGACACTACACCAGAGCAAGAAGCAACGATTATCACTAGTATGAACGAAAGTCTTCATTCGGCAATGATAGTCGCTACTCATAATCACAAGATAGTAAGTGTTTCTAGCTTAAATGGAAGCTCAAGGCCACGAATCGCTCACCGAGCAACACTTACCATCTCAGTCAGAAAATCAAACTGGAATGAAGGTATCGGCTTTAAGGTACTAAGCGCTCTAATCGACATGGCGAAGGAAAAGGGCCTTAAATCACTTGACTTAGAAGTTAAAGCTGATAACCCAGCGGCAATCCATCTCTATAAGAAAGCTGGATTCAAAGAGATTGGCCGTTATCCTAATTTTGTAAAAATTAATGATGACTATATCGATGGAATCCTGATGGTTCTAACACTTAGCTAACAAACTAAAAAAACAAATCCCATTTTCAGGGATTTGCTTTTTTATTATTTAGATTCACCTGCTGATGAGTCAGTTGTTGGTGGCGGTGTACTTGATGAGCTTGACGAACTCGATGAACTTGATGAGCTTGACGAACTGTCCACTGAACTAGTTGAAGAACTACTACTTGATGATGACGGTTCTGGTTGAACTGGTTCTGGTCCTATAGAGACCGTTAAAGTAACCATATCGCCTTCTTTTACTGTCGAACCGCCTTCTGGTGTTTGATAAATTACCATACCTTCAGCGGCCTCTGAGTGCGTTCTAGTAATAGAATAAACTAACCCTAGCTTAGAAAGATAATCCTGAGCACTGGTTTGATCTAAACCTGTCAAATCTTTTAGCTCAATCCCACTGCTAACTGTCAATACGACTTTGTCTTTAGTCGGATCCGCTTCTTCATTAGGACCTGGAGTTTGGGAGATAACCTTGCCACTCTCAACACTCTCATCTTCGACTTCTTTCTTACTGATTTGATCGGAACTAAAACCTAAGTTCACTAACATTCTGACTGCATCGGAGTATGTGACTCCCTCCAAGTCAGGTATTTTAACCTTTGTAGAACCTGAGCTGATATACAATTTAATTTTAGAGCCATTTTTCTTAACTGCCGTTCGGGCTGCGGGATCTGTTTTAACCACTTTTCCCTCTTCAATTTTATCATCTGGGATTTTTTGAATGTCAGTATCAACTTCTAATTCTTTGTCTCTCAACCTATCAATGGCCTCCGCCTCTGTCAGTCCACTAACATCAGGAACTAGGATTTCTTTTGATCCTGCCATAGCAAAAAATATAGCGCCCCCAACAACTAATAACAACAAACCAGCAATTATTAGCCATAGTTTTTTTCGACTTTTTTTCTTCTTCTTAGGCTCTTCATGATCAGGCTGATATGTATCTGCTACCTCAAGCTCTTCTACCGGCCCTTCCATATTCTTGAAAGCTTCTGGCATGTCGCTATCGGTCAAAGGCGTCAACACCTTTGTTTCCTCCATCATCGCTTTTGGTTCATAGCGCGGTTCACCATATCGTTCTGGCGACAAGGATGTCCCAATATCCTGAGCCATTTCATCTGCAGAAATATAGCGATCCATTGCATCTTTAGCTGTTGCATGTAACACAACATTCTCCAAAGCTTGTGGAATAGCAGGGTTAACTTCACGAACAGATGGCACATCTGTTTGAAAATGTTTTAACGCAATCGATACTGCTGATTCACCCTCAAAAGGAACTGTTCCAACTAACAATTCATATAAAATAATCCCTAGCGCGTAAATATCTGATTGGCGAGTGGCCATGCTACCACGAGCTTGCTCGGGAGACAAATAATGGACTGATCCCAATAAGGTATTCGTTTGCGTCAAAGACGTTTCTGATAATGCAATAGCAATACCAAAATCAGCAATTTTAACATTACCATCTTCGTCCATCAGAATATTTTGTGGCTTTAAATCTCTATGAATAATTCGATGCTGATGAGCTAAGGAAATTCCCGAGAGAATCTGACGCATAATAATCACGACATTTTCAAAGGGCAAAGGAAAATTATTTTTTATGTACTTCTTTAAATCAGTTCCCTTAACATACTCCATAACCAAATACTGCATGCCATCTTCTTCACCAACATCATAAACTCCAACAATATTTGGATGAACTAATTCAGATGCAGCCAGAGCTTCTCGTTGAAAACGACGAATCGCCGATTTATCATCTTGGAAATCAAAACGCAGCACCTTAACTGCTACATCTCGGTCAAGAATCAGATCATGAGCAAGGAATACATTGGCCATACCACCACTGCCAATATTGCCAATTACTTTATACCGACCATTAATCTTACTCCCGATATCAATCATTGGCAGCCTCACCTTTCTCATTGTAATCAATTAGTAAAACAGTAATATTATCTGTTCCGCCCGCCTCGTTAGCAGTTTTAATTAGCGTATCCAAAGCCTCATCCAAGGTCCTAGACTCATCAATAATCGTTCTAATCTCCTCATCAGAAACCATGTTAGTTAAGCCATCCGAACAAAGAAGCAATTTATCGCCAATTGTTACTTCTAATGCAGTTAAATCAACCTCCACAGTTCCAGGAATACCAATTGAGCGCACTAAAACATTCTTACGTGGATGATGGATAGCCATCTCTGGCGTAATTTCACCACTTTTAACCAATTCATTAACGAGTGAATGATCTTCTGTCACTTGCTTAATCTTCCCATTACGAATAAGATAGAAACGACTATCACCAACGTGGGCCAATAACACGGTTTGATCAATAATAACTACTGCAACTATTGTTGTGCCCATTCCAGCTTTACTTGGATCTTCTTGACCTTTATCAAAGATTTCTTCATTTTCTTGTTGAATACGTTTCAACAGCCATTGAATAACATCTTCTTGCTCGGTTAAGTTGGAATTCTCCCAGGCCTTTCCAAGATCTGAAACAGTTAAATGACTTGCAACATCACCCGCTTGATGGCCGCCCATCCCGTCTGCTACAATTGCTAACTTTACTTTTTCTTGATTTTGAAAAACCCCTACAGCGTCTTGATTACTCTTCCGCTTTCGACCGACATCGGTCCGAAATCCAATTTCCATGATTACACCTCTTTACTTTTCCAATCAAGTGCGTCTCAAACAACAGATGAAGAAGCCATCTGTCTGATAATGATGAGGATAGATCGTCACCATTTTCTCCGTCGCAACTTGAAGTTTTTCGCTACCAGCAACCTCGATGAGTTCAAAATTATCATGCTTAGCCAAAAACGCTGCAATGACATCTTGGTTCTCTTCACGGGAGATGGTACAAGTACTATAAGTTATTATACCGTATTGTTTAACCTTTGTCGCAAGACTTTCAAGAATTTCTAATTGAATTCGTGGTAAATTAACAAAATCTTCTGGTTTTTTACTATATTTGATGTCTGGTTTCCTTCTTAACAGGCCTAAACCTGAACAAGGAACATCCGCTAAAATACGATCAAAGAATTCATCTGGAAATTCTTCATCGACCTTTCGAGCATCCAAAACTTGTGGAATAATCCGTTCAGCAACATGCAAACGCGTCGCATTCTCTTCAATCAACTTTACTTTGTGAGCATGAATATCAAGAGCAGTAATTCGACCTCCTTGAGTCTCGTCAATATAAGTCGCCATATGGGTCGTTTTACCACCAGGCGCTGCACACGCATCTAAAACTTGGTGTGTTGGTTCAATTTGCATAGCTGGTGCAACTAGCATCGAAGATTCATCTTGAATGGTTAATTGCCCCTCTTTAAACAAGGTACTTCCCGCCAAAAAGCCTTTTTCTCCTACTAATCCGAACGGCGATAATTCACTGGGAACTACTTCAATTCCTTCACTAGCTAGTTCAGCAATAGCAGTCTCTTGGTCAATCAACGCTGTATTAACACGAGCACTAACTTTGCTTGATTCAAACAAAGATTCCCCTAAACTTCGCGCTTCATCTATCCCTAATAAATCAATTAATTTTTCAGTCAGCCACCTAGGCATACTCACTTCAATACCTAAACGTTCAACCGGATCTTTGATAGAATCAAAGGACGGCGCTCCTTGCCGTTGAAATGAACGCAAAACGCCATTAACAAACTTACCTGTTCCGACATTGCCACGCGCTTTAGCAATCTCGACAGCCTCATCTAAAATAGCATGAGGTGGCACCCTGTCCAAATATTCCAATTGATATAAAGAAAGCAAAAGCAACTGACGAACCCAGGGCTCCACTTTTTTAGCAGTAGCAATAAAGGGCGCTAAATAAAATTCTAAAGTTAACTTACGACTGATTGTTCCATAAACAATTTCTGTTAACAAACGGCCATCTTTCTCACTCAACCCAGCCTCCATCATCGCTTGATTCACCAATAAGTTGGAATACGCTTGCTGTGTTTCAACTTTAGTTAACAACGTCATTGCTACATAACGAGTTGACCGTTTAATTCTTGTTGGAACCTTTTTTCCCATCTCAGTTCACCACTTGACCTATCTCTATATTTTGACCAACGCCATTTAAAAATTCAGCTGCGGTTAGTTTTCCCTTGCCAGCTGGTTGTAATTTGTTAATCAAAAGAACGGTTCCTTCGCCACAAGCAATCGCAAAATTCTTCTTGCCGATCGTAATGATTGTTCCAGGTTGTGAGGTTGTTGTCGTATCACTAACCGTCGCTTCAAATAATTTCCAACGAGTTTCACCAAACATCGTATAAGCAACTGGCCAAGGGCGCATACCGCGAATTTGATTATTTATCTCTGTTGCATTTTTTTGCCAATCAATCGCTTCTTGCTCGCGCCTAATGTTTGGCGAATACGTTACTTTAGTCTCATCTTGTGGCACAGGAGTTACCTTTCCCGCTAAGTAATCAGGCAGCGTCTCCAACAAAAGCTCTTTTCCTAACAAGCTAAGCTTATCAAACATAGTACCGACATCATCATTAGACGTAATCGGTAATGAACCTTGCCGAATAATATCACCCGCATCCATTCTTTTCACCATTTCCATTATCGTAACACCTGTCTCCTGCTCACCATTGATAATCGCATAATGAACAGGTGCTCCACCCCGATACTTAGGCAATAAAGAAGCATGAACATTAATTGCCCCATGAACGGGCGCCTGCAACAAGGCTTCTGGCAAAAATTGTCCAAAAGCTGCTGTCACAATTATCTCTGGTTCTAAAGAAATGACTCGCTCCATCTCCTCTGAACCAGAAATTTTCTCAGGTTGAAGAATCTCAATCCCATGTCTTAAAGCCGCTTCCTTAACAGGCGGGGGAGTTAACAAACGTTTTCGGCCAACCGGACGATCCGGTTGTGTTACAACCGCCACCACGTCATATCCTGCCGCTACTAATCCATCCAAAATAGGAACTGAAAAAGCGGGTGTTCCCATAAATACTAATTTAGTCATCTTGATGCTCCTCCGTATATGCTTCCAAGTCTTCTGGCGCAATTCGATCAATAATTTTATCGGTAAATAATTTTCCCTCTAAGTGTTCAATTTCATGCTGAATCGCCCTAGCAAAATAGTCTGTCGCTTGCAATTCGTATTCGTCTCCCTCACGATCAAAGTAACGAACTGTAATTTCTTTTGCTCGCTCAACTGTTCCATAAACATTTGGAAAACTTAAACACCCTTCCACATCAATATCGCTTCCACTAGCTTGAATTATTTCCGGATTTATTAATTCAAATAGCCCAGACTCTTCATCAATTTCCACTACTGCTATGCGCAAATTTTTGCCAATCTGTGGTGCTGCTAATCCGATTCCATCATGAACAATCATCGTTTCTCTCATATCATCTAAAAGTTGGACAATCTCATCTGTAATCATCGTCACTTCTTGGGTAGGCTGCTCCAAAATTTTATTTGGATAAATCACTATTGGATAACGCATTTTTCCCCTTCTTTCTTTACCTGCATCTCTTTTATTAATAGGAATAATTAATTACTCCATCACTCGTTCTATCGCACTTTATAGCGGCTAAATAAAATTCAGCGGTTCCACATCAATGGAAATTTTCAACCCTTTGCGGACATCAACTTGGGTTTCATCTAAAATGTGTTTAAGTATCCTTTGCAGGTTTTCTTCTTGCTTATATTTTAAAACTAGCTGATAAAAATAACGATTATTAACTCTCATAACCGCTTTTGGTGTTGGCCCTAAAATAATACTTGCAGGAGATAAAGCTTGCTTCAGTTGCGTCACTATCTCATACATTTTTTTAGCTGCCATATTTTCATCCTCATGGCTGGCCACAATTTGAACGGTATAATAAAAAGGGGGATAGTTTCCTTGATGACGAGCTCTCATCTCCGCTTGATAAAAACCTTCAAAATCCTGCTCTTTCGCATACTGAATTGAGTAATGATTAGGATTGAACGTTTGAATCACTACTTCTCCTGGCTTTTCTGCTCTACCTGCTCGACCACTAACTTGGGTCAATAACTGAAACGTTTTTTCTGAGGAACGAAAATCTGGCAAGTTTAAAGCCGTATCAGCATTTAACACACCAACTAATGTTACCTCTGGAAAGTCTAATCCTTTCGCAATCATCTGTGTTCCTAATAGGATATCTGCTTCTCTATCACCAAAGGTTTTTAGTAGCTTTTCATGGGCTCCTTTGCGCCTTGTTGTATCCACATCCATACGTAAAATACGCGCTGCTGGAAACAACTCTCGTAGTTCCTCTTCAACCTTTTGTGTGCCTGTACCATAGTACCTCATCTTTGAACTAGCACAAATTGGACACGCATGAGGAATCCCTTCTTCATGTCCACAATAATGACATTTCATCGTCTTGCTATCCATGTGCAACGTCAATGAAATATCACAATTTGGACATGGTAAAACATAGCCACAATCCCGGCACATAATAAAGGAAGAATAACCACGGCGATTGAGCATTAATACCACTTGCTCTGACTTTTGTAAACGATCTGTGATCTTGGACAAGAGGGGCGCTGAAAAAGTCTGCATCCGTCCCTTAGCTATCTCGCGACGCATATCAATCACCTCAATCGTCGGCAATTGTGCTGCTTGATTAGCTCGCTTATTAAGAACTAACAATCGATACACCTTCTTTTGGGCACGCGCACGCGATTCTAGCGAAGGGGTTGCACTGCCTAAAACAACTGGACAATGATGATAACGACTACGCCAAATAGCTAAATCCCGGGCATGATAGCGCGGAGTATCATCCTGCTTGTAACTACCTTCATGCTCTTCATCAATAATAATTAAACCAATATTTTCCAATGGAGCAAAAATAGCTGAACGAGCTCCAACAACCACTCTAGCTTCCTTGCGCTCGATTTTACGCCACTCATCATACTTTTCACCTTCAGATAAACCACTATGTAAAACAGCTACCTCGTCCCCAAAGCGGCTCTTAAAACGATTAACTGTTTGTGGTGTTAGGGAAATTTCTGGAACTAACATAATAGCTGTTTTACCTTCTGCTAACGCCTCAGCAATAGTCTGTAAATAAACTTCCGTCTTACCGCTCCCTGTAATCCCCTCCAATAGAAATGTTTGATTATCTTGAGTAGCCATTGATTGAACAATTTCTTCATAGGCAACACGCTGTTGATCATTTAAGGGAATGGCATCATCCATCTCAAAAATTCGATCACCATAAGGATCCCTGTTAATTTCAATTTCAACAATTTCTAACCACTCTTTACGTTGCCCCTCATTAATAGTGCTACGCTTAATTCCAAAATGATCATTAGCCTCTTTAACAGTCATTGTTTGCTCATCAGCTAATCCCTGTAAAACCATCAATAGACCTTCTTTTTGAGTAGAACCCTTACGCAACCCCATCCGCTCTTCTTCAATTTGTTCAAAAGATAAGCGCGACTTAAACCCACTAATTGTTTTGCTTCGATTGCGTTTTTTCACTTCGTACCGAATATCTATCTGCTCATTTTGTCTTAGCTTCATCAACTCTGACACTCGACCAGTTTGAAGTGCTTCTTCCCAAGTAATTTCGTCCAATCCCTTAAAGACCTCATACGAAATATCTTCTGGCACCTCATCAATCAAAACAAGCCATTTTTGATAGGTAGCTCGCATTACGCTTGGCAACATCGTTTGAAGGCAAGTAATTTTAAAAGAAAAAGTTGTTTCCTTCATTTCATCTGCTAATGCCAACATCTCTTGATTTAAGACTGGCCCTAAATCTAACACCGATACAATCTCTTTCATATCGAAATCTGAAAGTTCAGCCGGATTTGGGTGATTATAAGTATTGATAACAAATCCTTGTATGTGTCGATTGCCATTTCCAAAAGGCACCTCTACTCTCATGCCCGGCTGAATTTGCTCACCTAGTTCGACCGGAATGAGATAGGTATAAGGGACATCCGTCTGCATCGTCGGTACATCTACAATTACTTCAGCTACATACGTCACATTAACTCACCCTTTCGATCTTCTGTAGTCCTCATTTTACTAGATATTTGACGGTTTGTCTTCCTAATCAGACAAAAACAGAACGAGCGCTGGGCCAGTCCTGTTTGATTTTGTCTATATTAAGGTTGCTCTAATTTAATCTTCGCTTCCAACTCAGCTTTTTCGCGGTTGCGAACGGCCATTTTTTCTTCTTCTTTACGTTTGATTAAGGCACGCTTCAATTCTGGGTTCGGGTCCATCACTACATCGCCTGCATCGATCTCTTCTAAGGCTTGTCCAACTCGCTTAACTGAATCATAGCTGTCCAGCATCTGCGTTGCTCCCAATTCTAATTCATGGGCGCGTTTACTCGCTAAAATTACCAATGAATACTTTGAGTTTACTTTTTCTAATAATGAGTCAATTGACGGTTTTAACATCATTTGGCTTACAACTCCTTTATCATTTTATTATATCGATGAATTACACGGTCAACGCGTAAATGCTCACTTTTAATAATGTGTTTAATCCGCTCCACGGCTAAATCTACTTGGTCATTAACAACAGCGTAATCATAATGACTCATCATTTCAATTTCTGCCTTAGCAACTTCCATCCGCTCTTCAATCACACCAAGTTCATCAGTGCCACGACCAACAATTCGTGACTTCAGCTCCGCTAAATCTGGAGGAGTTAAGAAAATAAAAACACCATTAGGCACCTTTTCTTTAACCTTCATTGCTCCTTGGACTTCAATCTCTAAAAAGACATCTTTTCCAGTATCCAGTGTGCGATTGACATACTCTAAAGGTGTGCCATAATAGTTGCCAACATACTGCGCATGCTCCAACATTTGATCGGCATCAATCAATGCTTCGAATTCATCACGCGACCGAAAAAAATAATCCTCGCCTTCGACTTCTCCTGCACGCATTCCTCGCGTGGTCATCGACACGGAGTACTCAAAATCTGTACCTTCACTATCAAATATTGCTTTTCTGACGGTCCCCTTACCAACTCCCGAAGGACCAGATAAAACAATTAACAAACCTCTTTCTGGCATCATGTCGTCCCTTTCAAATGTAGTATATCTAGTTAGTTTATGCTAAAACGAGCCTCACTTCAAGTTTTTTCACAAAAAAAGAAGTAAAATCTCGTCATATTCTCATTTTACTCAATATTTTGAACTTGTTCACGAATTTTTTCCAGAATTGTTTTCATTTGAACGACAGCTTCTTTAATCGAAATAGGGGTTGATTTAGAGCCGATCGTATTAACTTCTCGATTCATTTCTTGAATCAAAAAATCTAACTCTCTGCCAATACTATGATTGGTCGCAATTAAATCTGACATCTTTTGGATGTGAATCACCAAACGATCGATTTCTTCATGGATATCTCCTCGCTCAATTAACAATGCAACTTCTGTTAGTACGCGTGTTTCGTCCACACTATCTCCTACTAGCTCCTGGAGTTTAGTTGTTAGCTTTGTTTGGTAATCAGCCTCAAAAACAGCCGATAACTCATGGATCTGATTAACATGATGTTGAAACTCTTGCAGATACTGCTGAAGAACCACTTTAATTTGTCGCCCTTCAATTGATCGACTAGTTGTCAAATTCGCCAAAGCCTCTTTTAACGCACCTTCTAAATATACACCCAATTGATCATCTTGTTTTTGCTCCTCAACAATTTCAATAAATTCATCATGATTGACCACCCCTGTCATCAGCAGCTTGGGATCAAATATTGAAGAACTATAACGAGTCTCGGCTTCGGTCAACTGAGCCATCAAACTATCTAACAACTGCCAGTTAAGAGCTACTTTTTTCGTATCTGCTCGCTCATTCTTAACAAAAACCGCACATTCAACTCGCCCACGACCAATTTTTTCTTTGATCAATTGGCGAAGCGGCATTTCAAACATAGTGTATTCTCTAGACATTCTAATTTGCATATCTAAAAATCGATGGTTGACCGATTTTACCTCAACCTCTATCTGATAATCATCAGTTGTCATAGTATACTTACCAAAGCCAGTCATACTTTTCATAAGATAAGGCTCCTCCCTTCAAGTTAATTCATATCCTGAATTGCCTTTTTCAATATCTTGAATTCTTCATTACTCAATGTTATTCCTTTCGCCATTTTTTCATGATCTGGTGACCATTCTCTTAAATCAAACTTAGGCGAACGTCCATTCCAGCTAACCAAATTTAATTCTTTTCGCCAGCCCTTTGAATTCTCAGATAACACCGCAATTTCTTCAACAATCTCATAACTAAATTCTTGTGCCATTTCTCATCACTCCATTTTTCTTCTTAAATCACTAATCCTTCAAGCCAAATTAATGTTTTAGCAACCAGATACATTGTTGGCGCTAAACTAGCCGCACTCAAAATTAATTGATCAGTCGTCTTCTCCTGCAACTGTCGATAGAAAAAGATAATTTGCTGCTTATCAGTTGGCAATGGTAATTCATCTGCATATAGATGTAACCACTCTTGTAACGACAAGAGCATCCCCTCTTCTGGAATTCCTGACAGCCAGTCTCCTGTCAATTTTTCTTTAATCAATTGAAGCATCGTTTCAATTGTATAACACTGAACTGGCGAAATCCCTAAAATTTTTGCACACATCTCTAATATATACATTGAAACAATCGACGTACTTAATCTATCGTAGTACAAAATACGAATTTTTTTTTGCATCTCATTAATTAATTGAGGACTCTTCATTAATCTCCGTTCATCTTGGGTCATTCTTTTAAAAATCCCTTGAGTCAGCTCACGTTTCCAATCACTAACCGCTTGATCTGACATAGCATGGTCAAAAGTAAACCAATGTCCGACATAACGACCAAAAGCCTTCATAGTTTCCAAGTAGCCTAATTGAATATTCCACTGAGAACGAGCCCCATCAAATAACAAAACGGCTCCTAAACTCCACGGACTAACAATCCTCACTACAGAAACATCCGTTGGAACAGTTACCGATTTAGTCAGCCCCGGCCCTTTAACATCTACTATAATTAATTCTGTCGCCCCATTTTTCAAGGCCACATCTACAGGAATATTATTACGATACCCACCATCAACAAAATACTTACCTGAAATTTTTGTAGCCTTCATCGCCGGAAAAAAGGAAGATGACGCTAATAGCCAACGATGAAACTCACCCTTCGGCACATCTGAAAAGGAAACTACAACTTCTTTCATTTGCGGTAATTGAGTGGTACATAAAAATAACTGTTGCCTTTTAGTAGCCATTTTCTCTTCATCTAGTAAGGTCCTTATCAAGCGTTGTAAAGGTTCTGTACTAACTCCTTGACTTGCAACTGCTGAAATAGCAAAATGTTGAATCTCTCTTAAAACCGCGTTAACAGAAAATTGTTTATCTAAATTCAGGCCTGGAAAGGTCAGAATCTTTCCTGTATCGATCTGAGACCACATAATTTCAGCTGCCTCAATATCATCCTGCAAAATTAGACCACCATTTAAAGCCCCCACTGACGTTCCCGAAATGATATCAAACTCAATACCTAGTTCTATAAGGGCACGCCAAGCACCAATTTGATAAGCACCCCGTGCTCCACCACCCGCGAGAACTAAACCAGTTTTGTAAGACAAGTTCTTTTGCCAGCGATCAGAGGCAGCCTCATACTGAAAACCTAATGCTTGCAATCGACTTTCTAATAGCATATCAGTCACTTTTAATTGAAATGAACAGCTAGTGGCCTGCACCGTTTTTGCAATCTTCTCTAACTGCTTCAGCCAAAAGCCCAGTCCTTTGGTTGCTTGACTTTCTCTCTGAAGATCTTTCAATAGTAGTGTCTCAAAAAAGAGGTCGCCATCAATTTGTTGATAACTTACAAGGGCTAATAAGTCTCTTCCATTTTCGAGTCCAACATATCCACGGTCACTCCTTTTCAGCCCGTCACTATAACATTGTCGAGCGTCACTATTTGTCTTAAAAAAAGGTAATATCTGTGCATATTGCTGAATAACGCCGATTATCTCATGGCTATTACCACTACCTAATCTCACAATCCTCACTGTCTTACCTCCCTTCAAGTCTATTCTTTTAACTATAAGTATATCATATCGATAAATCTCTTCAAAAGTAGAGCCCCTTATTTTACTGATACAAACACATGAAGTAAGAAGGCTTCTCAAGTTTAGTTGACTTATGGAACGAATGTTCTGTATAATGGAGCCAAGTAGTATGACTTTAATCGGGAGGTGAGTTAATTGGCTAAAGAACGATCAAAAAACAGCGTTAAACATTTTACAAAGGTTCTATCAGATTCTTCGCAAAAATTGCTCGCTGCTTTTTTAAATGATGATATTAAGTTGAACAAAGATAAAGAAAAACTTCGGAAACAAATCCATCAAGCCTGCTCACAAAATTCATTTGTTGTCTTGCAAATTGCTGATTCAGAAAATCCTAATGCAGAGTTTGAAACAGTTGCTGGAAAACTCAGAAAAAACAAAAACAACCCTGATATTATTATTTTATCAGATCAACAAACTAAAAAAATACGCATGATTCCTATTGATCATATCCGCAAGGTTAGCTTTTTAAAACAAAAATTAGCAAAAAAGGAACAACGACAGATTACTTAAACAAACTAGCTTAACAGCCAGTTTGTTTTTTCTCTTTTTCGTCATCCCTCGTAATCCTCACCTTGCTTTAAAATTCTTCTAAAACCACTTGACCAATCGCTGTTGTATCTGTATGCGAGATTGAAACATGAACTCGTCCTACAAAAGGAGATTTGGTTACTAGTGGCCGACCATTTTCTTCAGCTAAAATCTCGATATCTTGCAAAGTTAATTTACCAATTCCTGTTCCATAAGCCTTTGAAAAAGCCTCTTTGCAAGCAAAACGACCTGCTAGATACTCGCATTGGCGTCGCCCCTTCAATTCCTTGAATCGCTTAAGTTCATTCATTGTTAAAACTCGTTCTACAAATTTGGGCTTTTCAGCAATAATGTGTTGCATTCTCTCCATCTCAACTAAATCCACACCAATTCCTATAATCATCTCTCGCTCCCCCACTGCTCCCGCTTCAATTGATAGACTTCATAGAGTGTTTTTTTCAGACCTTGTTGACGTTCATACTCAAAGCCTTTTTTAAAGCCTAACGACTTAACTAATCCTTGAGAACGCTCATTTTCCCAAGAAATTTGTGCTATAACAGCTTCTATCTCAAGCTCTTTAAAGGCATACTCTAACAGAGCCACAATGCCTTCTTTAGCATAGCCTAACCCCTGTCGCTTTGGCTCAACCATATATGCGATTCCCAAATAAAGCGTCCCTTTAATTTCTTCCTTGAGGAGCCCCATTACACCAATTATATGATACGATTCTTTTTCTTCCACTACTAAATAGCTATAACCATCCTCTTTATAACGACGATAATTTTCTGCCATCCATTCTTCCACCTGCTCACTTGACATTACTCCACCAAACCAAGTCATTAAACTTTCTTGTTGCAAAAGCGATCCAATTATCTCCTTATCAGCCACTGTTAATTTTCGCAGCTGTAATCGATTCGTCTCAAATTGATAACTCACTCGGATCACTTCCTCTCACAACCAATTTTACCTGAACAGAACATAGATAGAAAAAGAGGCTGTGACTTATTTATTGTCACAGCTCCTTGCAAATTATTTATTTGTTGTACGGATGACAAAGTCACGGTTACCTTTTTTAGGTGCGCCGGCTTTTTTACCACCGTCTTGTCGTTTTTTACCGCCTTGTTTGTTATCCCAGCTACTACCGCCATTATTACTGCGACGACGATCGCCACCACGACCACCGGAGTTGCTACCATTTCGATTATTATCACGACGATTTCCACCGCCACGATTGCCTCCTCCACGGTTACCACCTCGATTACCGCCATTGCCACCACGCTTACCTGCAGGTAATGGGCGTTCAGGTGTAATTTTAACTGGAACTTCTTCAGAACTTTCTTTGGCTACACTCTTAATTAAAAGAGCCGCAATATCTTCTGCCGTATACTGCTCTAACAACTCACTTGCTGCTGCTTGATATTGTTCCAAGCCATTTGCTTGTAATTGACCTTGAATAGTTTCAATTGCTGCCCCAATTTGTCCTTCCATTGCCTCTTTTTGGCTAGGTGGACGCAATGGCGTCATTTTTTTCTTCGTCAAATTCTCAATTGTATGTAAATAACTCATCTCATTTGGTGTAACAAATGTTACAGACATTCCGTCATTCCCAGCACGCCCGGTTCTACCGATTCGGTGAACATAGCTCTCAGGGTCTTGAGGAATATCAAAGTTATAAACATGTGTTACGCCTGAAATATCTAACCCACGTGCTGCCACATCAGTCGCAACCAAAATATCTAACTGACCATTTTTAAAGGCTCTTAAAACACTCATACGTTTTTGTTGAGATAGGTCACCATGAATTCCCTCAGCTTTATAGCCACGCAATTCCAAACCACGAGCTAACTCATCTACACGACGTTTTGTTCGACCAAAAACAATCGTCAATTCAGGTGATTGAACATCTAACAAACGTGTCATGAAATCAAATTTCTCAAAATCTTTACTACGAACATAGTATTGATCAATCAAATTAGCAGTCATTTCAGTTGCTTTGATTGCTACATGTTCAGGATTTTTCATAAACTTAACACCAATACGTTTAATCGGTGCAGGCATAGTTGCTGAAAACAGCAATGTTTGTCTTTCTGCTGGTGTTTGAGAGATAATCTTTTCAATATCTTCCAAAAATCCCATGTTTAACATTTCATCCGCTTCATCAAGTACAAGCGTTTCTACATTTTCTAACTTTAATGTTTTTCTGTTAATGTGGTCGATTAGACGACCTGGAGTACCGACTACAATATGTGGGCCATCTTTCAACGCACGAATTTGACGACCAATATCTGCACCACCGTATACAACTTGAACGCGTACGCGCTTGTCACGGCCTAAACGATATAATTCTTCTTGAGTTTGGATTGCTAACTCACGAGTTGGTGCAATCACTAATCCTTGAACTGAGCGGTTCTTCGGATCAATTTTTTGTAGCATAGGTAGCCCGAAAGCCGCTGTTTTACCAGTACCTGTCTGAGCTTGACCAATTACATCTTTTCCTTCTAATGCCAAAGGAATAGTGCCAGCTTGTATTGGCGTTGCTTCCTCAAATCCTGCTTGTTTCACAGTGCTTAATAAATCTGGTGCTAAACCTAATTCTTCAAATTTCAAATGATATCCTCCTAGTTTCTTTAACACAATTTCTACATACTCATAACTATCTAACACGTAGGCATCCTACGTTATCATAATTGTCCACATCCGTCCTAGTATACCACGGTATAGACAATTTTACAATGAAAACAATCTTCTAATTTTCAAGTAAGTTTTCAACAATTTCAATCAATTTCATACTATTACTTCCTTTTAGCATGAGCATATCCGCGGGTTGCAAATCCATTTTTAGCTGAGTGGATAATTTT
Organism: Vagococcus sp. WN80Y; assembly: GCF_059621045.1. Lineage (NCBI taxonomy): Bacteria > Bacillati > Bacillota > Bacilli > Lactobacillales > Enterococcaceae > Vagococcus > Vagococcus sp. WN80Y. The sequence goes on along the minus strand of NZ_JCAQHY010000173.1, from coordinate 82,827 downwards.
TCTTTTTCTGCCACAGCGTAATGACTTACTCTTTCAGCTCCAAAGATTGGGAGTAACAATCGGTACAATACTTTCATTTGTTCGCCATATAAATAGATTCTAGCTATTTTGCTAGCTTCGATATGCTGAATCATACCTTCATGTAACGCAGCCGAGTGTTCACCTAGGTCCCCCATATCAGCTAACACAACAAGACGATCACCTTTTGTTTCTAGCTTACTAAAAGTGGCTAAAACTAAAGCCATAGCTGTTGGATTTGCATTATAGACATCACTTAAAATCTCAGCTCCATTCCATGCTTTAAGCCACTCCGTCCGACTTGCAGTCAGATTCATCGTTTCTAATCCATATGCCATTTTTTCAAGTGATATCCCGAAATAATTACCGATCGCTAATGCGATTAATGCATTAGTCATATTATAATGGCCTAAAACTGGAATAGTCACATCTATTTGCCCTAAAGAAGGCACCTTAAAAGTAGTCGTTGTCTTCGTTTCAGATAAAAGTTGACCACTAATCATACTTGTTTTTGATTGTCCAAAGGTAATAACTTCCATGGATGCCGCTTCTAAAAATGGTAACAATAGTGGCTCATCTTCTGGAACAATCAATACACCATCAGATTTTAGTCCTGCAACAATTTCCATCTTAGCTTGGGCTATCCCTTTACGACTACCTAAGAACTCTATATGCGACTCCCCAATCATCGTAATAGCAGCTACATCTGGTGTCGCTAGATGACTTAAAAACTCAATTTCTCCAAAATGATCCATTCCCATTTCTAAAACAAGCATTTCAGTTTCAGCTGGCATTTGTAGAATAGTATAAGGTAACCCAATATGATTGTTATAATTTCCTTGAGTTTTATATGTCTCAAATTGCTGACTTAACACACTGGCAACCATATCTTTGGTTGTTGTTTTTCCGTTACTTCCCGTTATCCCAATTACTTTTGGCCCTTGTTTCTTCAAATAGAACTGAGATAATTTTTGAAACGCTACTAATGTATCAGATACCACTAAAACTGGAAAATCCACAGGTAAATCAGTTACTGATTCACTCCAGAAAGTAACAACTGCCCCTTGCTCAATTGCTGTTTCAATAAACTCATGTCCATCACGCGCACCACCTTGAAGAGGGACAAAAAGAGAACCTGCAGTGACTTTCCGAGTATCAAATTCAACTCCGTTAACACCAATGTCGGCCCATTGCTCCCATCCATCCTTAGCACCAACCACTTCTGCTATTTCCTTAACCGATAACTTCATGAAATTCCTCCTGAAATAAACATTCTACCCTCTAGTTTCTCTTCTTTTCCTTAAATATAAACAGTCTTATTTAATCACGGTTCCATTACCACATCATAAAAGCCGAACGATATCGTCCAGCTTTATCTTACTATTCTTCATACATGGTGGATAATTTTTGACGCTGTTGATGACGCATCAGACCTAATTGAATTAATTCTTCAATTAAATCACCATATTTGATTCCCATTTCTTCCCACAACAATGGATACATACTGAAAGGGGTGAAACCAGGCATTGTATTCAGTTCATTTAAAAATAGCTCATTATTACTAGTTAAGAAAAAGTCACAACGGCTTAAGCCACTACCATCAAGTGCAAGATAAGCTTGTTTAGCATACTCACGTGCTTTATTATGTATCTCTTCTGGTATTTCTGCCGGTATTTGTAAAGTAACTGTATTATCAATATATTTTGACTCATAATCATAAAAATCAACCGTTTTAACAATCTCACCTGCCACAGTTGTTCGGACTTCTTCATTGCCTAAAACAGCAATTTCAATTTCACGCGCTTCAATCCCTTGCTCAACTACTACTCGTTGATCAAAGCGAAACGCCTCTTTAATTGCTTCCTGCAACTCTTCTCGATTTCCTGCTTGGCTGATGCCAACACTTGACCCCATATTCGCAGGCTTAACAAACATCGGATACACCAAAGAACCTTCGCATTGTCCAAAGACCTCATCTGGTGTGTCTTTCCATTTAGTTTTTACAACTGACACGTAAGGCACTTGCGGAATTCCAATTTGTTGCAAGATGTATTTAGTCATAATTTTATCCATCCCACAAGCACTCGCTAAAACACCCGCTCCAACATACGGTAAATCCAATATTTCTAATAACCCTTGAATCGTTCCGTCTTCACCGTTAGGTCCATGTAAAATTGGAAAAACTATACTATCGTCTTCTTTTATTCCAGAAGGTTCTATGACTGTCGCATTCTCTGAGGTTAAATGTAATTCCGCCTCACTTTTGGGTGCTTCTTTGACAAGAGGCCCCTTTAACCATTGTCCTGATTTGGTGATATAAACTAATTGAACTTCATAATATTCATAATAAAAAGCTTGTAACATTGAGTACGTCGATAAAATCGAAATGTCATGCTCAGCACTTTTTCCGCCATATATTGCAATGATTTTCAACTCATTTCCTCCTTTGAATCCTTGGTTCAGTTTACACTACCGCATTAAGTATAGACAGTTTACTAGCAATTTCTTTTATAAAAGGAATGACCTGTCTTAATCAGTAAGTTTTTATGATACAGTTCTTCGTTCAGAGAGTCAAAAGCTTCACCTTTGACAAACTACGTTTATTATAACAATTTTTCTTCTTAAAAAAAAGACTAGAATTCCACCAACTATTCATCGGAAATCTCTAATCTTTTTCATTTATAAAAACTTAAATACAGGTATTGTCTAAGTTCGATGAAAATTAGGAAGCACATCCCATTCATCTTGTTGAATCGACCACTTCTCACTCGTTACATCATAAGTAATAACACCTATCCGATCCTCTTGTCTAAAAACTTTACTTTCAATCGTCTTAAACTGATCTTCTACCACGTAAATAGGAACACTATACACTTGATTAGTTAATTCTTGTTGTTTAAAATCTAATACAATTCCTTCCTGAAATACCGCCCGAAATTCTTTTATCAAATCCGTATCCATTTCTGCCACTGACGTTGCAGCTTTAAAAAAAGATTTCCGTTCATTTATTTTCTCATATACAAGCAAGCGGACCTTTTCCGCTACGATCTCATAAAACTCATCTAATCGACGATAAAATACTTTCATCAAATTATCTTTTTTCTCAAAATACACAAAATTATTTTGTAATTTATAAAAAAATGGAGAGTGCAACTGAGTTGCCATGTGACTAAAATAAAGTAACTCAGCGATTTCCATCGGAGTTAATTGCTGTAGAAAATGGAGGTCTTTGAAATCAATCCATTTTATTTCAATTTCCCGTTTATTTTTTTGAGCGTCAAAATAATCACTTACTCTACCTTGGCCTCGAATAATTTTCAGCCCTGTATGAGGCTCAAATTCTCCTTCACCTGCATTAGGATCTAGAAGAAGGATATTTTCAGGCTTTTCAGGAACTGAGGTCGCAAAATCAGTGATAGTCAACCCTTTTGAAAGGACAGAATTACTAATTGTGTCCAAATGAATGTAAATATATGTTGCTGCCACTAACCTTCACCTCTCCCTATCTATCACTATATACCATTCTACCCCATTTTATGCGCAAATTGGGCTATTTATTTTTTAAGTTTTCATTACATTCATTTGATAGAAATCGTTTACCAGACATACATTTGTAATAAACATTTCATTAAGCTCCTTCCAGTACGTTTACATTGAACATTTGAGTATGATATTATATGATAGTGCTATAAGTACTGCTATTGGTTTTAAATTCATAGCTAATAGGGACCCTTTTTAAGGACCTTCAATACTTCAAAAAAGGAGGCTATTCCAATCGCTAAAAAAAGACGATCACAAGCTAGATCGAAAAAGAAAAAATTATCATTAAAGAATAAACTAGTCAACTTTTTATTGGTTATCATGTTATTAGTTGGTTTGGCTTTAGTTTTTAATAATCAGATTAAGAATCTTATCGTGAAGTGGATGTCAAGCAAAAATAGAATTGAACATGTTACACGAAAAGATGTCGAGCAAAATATGAATAAAGATGTCAGCTTTGATTTCGATGCTGTTGAGTCACTTGATTTTGAAACAGTTGTCAAATCCCGCCTCTACCAAGATCAATTATATGTCGTTGGCGGGATTTCGATTCCTTCCATTGGACTAAATTTGCCGATTTATAAAGGTCTTTCCAATTACGCATTATCAGCTGGAGCCGGTACAATGAAAGAAGATCAGCGAATGGGGGAAGGTAATTACGCATTAGCCAGTCACCATATGAATGATGATAGCTTGCTTTTCGGACCTTTAATGAACATTTCAGCTCCAGAGGAACAAGAAACACTCATCTATCTCACGGATTTAGAAAATATCTATGTCTATAAGGTTACAGTTAAGAAATTTGTTGACCCCAGTCATTCAGAGGTTATTGATGATGTCGAAGGGAAGAAACTGCTTACACTAGTCACTTGTGACTACACTGGAGCGGAGCGTCTAATTATTCAAGGCGAGTTTGTTAAAAAAGTTCCTGGAAAAGACGCGACAACTGAAATGACTAATGCCTTTAACTTAGAAACGAATACATTTAAATAAACAGAATAGCAAAAAAGATGTCATTCATGATGACATCTTTTTTAGTCTCTCTAACCAAGCAGAAGTAGCCATGTCAACTAACTCAAAGGTTAATTCAAAATCCCCTGTATAATAGGGATCTGGCACTTCACGATACTTACTTTCAGGTAAAATTTCTAACAATAACTTGCAAGCATCTTTCTTCTCTGCTGGAGCCATTGCTTTTAAATCTGTAACATTTTGATGATCCATACCAATTATTAAATCAAAAGTCTGAAAATCATGCGCCATGATTTGTTTAGAGCGAATCCCTTCGCAGCTCATACCATGTGCTTTAAGTATTTTACGTGTACCTGTATGAGGCGGTTTCCCCTCTTCCCAACGGCTTGTTGCTCGTGATTCTATTACAAACTTATCTGCCAAGCCATGAGCTTCAACCTTTTTACGAAAAACAGCCTCAGCCATTGGCGAACGACAAATGTTCCCTAAACAAACAAATAGTATTCGATACATCTATTCCCTCCTTGTATTACTACTTACTTTCCAATTCCTCTAAAACCTGACTAAGCCTTTGGCAAAACATTTCACGATTCTCTTCAGTATACTTCTTAGGTCCCTTCGTTCGTTTACCGCTCTTCCGCAATTGGGCACTTATATAGCGCGTTTCAAGAAGTTGGTTAATGGTCTCTTGCGTATACTCATAGCCTAAATGATGCAAAACACGCACTCCCTTAGGCAAGACCAAAGAAGCCAATCCGTAATCTTGCGTTACTAAAACGTCACCTGACTTTATCAAAGCTACAACACGGTAATCAGCAGAATCTGCTCCCTCATCAACATAAATGACCTCGACATTAGCAGGCAATTCTCTCTCTGAATAATGCGATAAACTCGTTACGAGTGTCACTTGTTCCCCAGTCTCTTTTGCTAAGTGGTAGATGTCTTCCTTTACTGGACAGGCATCGCCATCAATAAAAATCCCCACAAACTTCCACCTCTTTTAATATTTAGACAAAATAAAAAGCCTTAAACTATAGGCTAGTTATTTTACGTATCGTTTATATAGAGAGTCTATAAAAATTCAACCTCTACAGTGTGAGTTAAGATGTCAGTGTAACTATAGGAAACTCTTTCGAAAGAGTTTTCACCCTGATCTAAATCGACAACAAAAACAGCTGGATATGTTTCAGTCAACGTTCCGCGATGTTCTGTTTGACGCTTACGACCAGTTTGAGCGACTAACATAATCTTACTTCCGATGCGATCTTCCATTTTCTTTTTAATTGTTGATAATGTTGTTGGCATCCAATTCACCTCTTGTAAGATGATAACACATTTTCCTGAAAATTTCAAGTCTATCACAAAATTATTACAAATGCAATAAAGATTAATTTTTTTTTATCATTAAGGCCTTTTTGTGAACTTTCACAAAGAATCATTTCATTACAGTGACAGGTGAATCATTTTTACTAGGTCTAATTTGTTGGATAACCAGTTACTTCTTCATTAAACTTTCTCACTACAGCCATCGATTAACCCTCTTTATCTGAAAGGGGAAAGGGTTTACTTATGACTACAACGTTCCCTTCATCTTACGTTTAATTCTATCAATCGCATTTTTAGCCTGGGCTACAGTTATTTTCAAGTCCTTACTAATTTTATCTGGAGTTTCTTGCTTGAGTAACCTTCTCCAAACAGTTAACTCCAATAGTGATAACTCTGATGCCAGACTTTCCAATGACTCTCTAATAAAAATCTGTTGATTAGCATTCTCTGCTTGCACAATACTCATTGTTGTCAGTTTTTCACCATAAAGTTCGACTCCTTCATCTAAAGACGTATCGGCTAAACCAAAATTACGTTTTTCAGCACTTTGCCGCCTTATTAAAGAAATCACATGCCGTTCAAAGAGAAGACTAAAATAGTGAACTATACTTGTCCCATAAGAACTATCAAAGCTGTCCCTAGCTTGCCAAAAAATTATTCTACCTTCTTGAAACCAATCATCCTGATCAAATTCATGTAAATAGTAGCGCTTTCTCATACTGTAAACAATCATTTTACATGGTTCAAACTCTTTATTAAATTCATTTGAATAAACGATTTCTTCATTTTTTTCATTATAAAGGTCATCCCTCATAAATCCCCCATATCCAGAAAACGCTTTCCCCTGACTCACTAAATGTATCATACATTTTTTCACTTTAATAGCGAACATACATTCTCAAAAACAATTATTGCGTTTTTTTCACAATTAAATAAAGAGCCAAAACAACCTCAACGTAAATGGCTCATGAGTTAGATAAGTCTTTTAATAACTGCTGTAATTCGTTTAACTGATCTAAGTTCCAAGCAGAATTTCGGTGAGCATTCGCCAATCGAAAGGTCTGTGTTTCTTGCTCAATTTTTTTACTCGTCAATTGAATATCCTGATTCAATTCATTTGCCGATTTCCGCAAAGCACCTTTTGAAAAAACTAACCATTGCTCTGCTAAATCACTAGTAGCTACCGTTACTTGTGTCAGACGCGACATCAGCTCACTTGCCTCCCGTTCAATATAACTATCAGCAGTTTCATCTGTTTTAGTAAAAATAACTGTCAGCTGATATTTACGATATTCCTGTTGAAGCCCTGGTACGAGCTGGGCATCAAAAACGACAATAACTTCCAGACCTTCATATTTCGCATAATTAGATAATTTAAATAACAACAAATCGCGTGCATCTGCCAACTTTTCTTGGTTCTTCAGCTGACTCAGTTCTGGCCAAGCGCCAATCATATTGTAACCATCTACTAATAAGATTTGTCGTTTCATCTTTGTGCCCACCTCCTTTTTTATTCTGCTAATTTTGACGTTTACGAAACACTTCATACATCAACAATCCCGCTGCAACACCCGCATTTAAACTCTGCACATGACCAACCATAGGAATTGATAACATTTCATCAACCTCTTTTTTCAAACCTACAGACATCCCTTTTCCTTCATTTCCAATTATCAACGCAATTGCCCCAGACACATTCCACTTACGATAATCTGTGCCGGACATATCCGTTCCAAACACCCAAAAATGCTGTTCTTTTAACGTTCCAATTGCCTGCTTTAAATTTGTTGCGCGAGCCACTGGAATATGTTCAACTGCCCCAGTCGATGTTTTGGCTACAATCGAAGTAATCCCGACTGCCCTGTGTTTCGGAATAATCACTCCATCAACACCAGAAGCATCTGCTGTTCGTAAAATAGAACCAAAATTATGCGGGTCCTCAATTCCATCTAAAATCAAAAAGAACGGCTCATCTTTATGCGTTTTAACCTGATTAATTAATTCTTCTACCGTCAAATACTCAAACGGAGTGATCCCTAAAACAATCCCTTGATGGACAGCACCATCAGTCAATTTATCGAGTTTTATTTTTGGAGTCCAAGAAATGGGTACTGAAAATTCTGCCGCCAATTCTTTTAACTCTTGAATTTTTGGCCCACTCAAGTCATCCTGTAAAAATAACTTATTCCCTTTATTATTTTTCAAAGACTCAACCACTGCATGGCGACCAAAAGCAAAATCATCATTAACATCGTTAGCCAACGATTGTGTCTCATTATTCTTAACTATTCGGTCATTTTTCTTATTTTTACGGCGCCCTTGAAAATTAGTTTGTTTTTTAGTCATTTTGTTCGTCTCCTATTTTCTCAATACACCACTGAACTAACGTTTCTAAACGCACCTTCTGCTCACATAAATGTAAATAACCAAAGAGAGCCTCAAAGCCAGTAGAAACTCGATATGTCGTAATATCAGCATTTTTAGCAGACGTATGACTTTTCGCGTTACGCCCACGCTTATACATAACCAGTTCTTCCTCTGTCAGCAAATTTTCTGCAAGCATAGCCTTCATCAAATGACTCTGTGCCTTCGCTGACACATACATTGTTGCCTGACGGTGAAGCATATTTGGCTTGGTATGGCCTTGACGAATCAGATAATCGCGAATATAAATCTCATAGATAGCATCTCCTACATAAGCTAAAGCTAGGCCGTTTAACAATTTAAAATCCTGTCTTTGTTTCATTAATTACGTCTCCATCTCGTTCCCTGTGGGGTATCCTCTAAAGTGATTCCTTGAGCCTTTAATAATTCACGAATTTCATCGCTACGAGCAAAATCTTTCGCTTTCCGAGCTGCTTCTCGCTCACTCATCAACTGATCAATTGCTTCATCTAACAGCCCATCTTCTTTATTAAGCTCTATACCAAAAATTGCCAACCAATCCGTTAATAAGCCTAATGCGCGCTCACTAACAGCCAATGAAATTTCCAATTGTTCATTATAACTGTTCAACCACTTGACTAATTCATAAACGACCGTGATCCCATTAGCAGCATTAAAATCATCATCCATTTCCTCAATAAATTTATCTGCTAATTGCTGTAATTCAGCCAATTTCACCTCATCTTCAGCTATCCCTGCCTGCGCCTCTTTTTGGCGGAATTGATTATTTTGATACGCCGTCTTAATCTTCTGTAAGTTTGTTTCGGCATCACTAACAGCAGTCTCATTAAAGGGAATAGGTCGACGATACTGAGTTGTTGCCAAAGCAAAACGAATACTTTCTGGATTACCACTAGCTATAAAATCATGAGCTGTCACGAAATTGCCTAAAGACTTACTCATTTTTTCGCCAGACTCCCCCACCGTTACGTAACCATTATGCATCCAATAGTTTGCAAATGTTTGACCCGTTTTCGCTTCACTCTGTGCTATTTCATTTTCATGATGAGGAAATTCCAAGTCCTGACCACCACCATGAATGTCAATTGTATCGCCTAAAAGTGAGGTTGCCATGACAGAACACTCAATATGCCAACCTGGACGGCCAGCCCCCCATGGCGATTCCCAAGATATTTCCGCTCCCTTTGCAGCTTTCCATAAGGCAAAATCCAATGGATCTTCCTTCTTAGCCAGTTCCGCTCCCGTTCGATTACTGGCGCCAATTTCCAACTCGTTGATTGATTGATCACTTAACTTACCATAATTCTCAAAATGTCGTGTGCGGTAATAGACATCCCCTTGAGACACATAGGCATACCCTTTTTCTATTAACGCCGCTATGAACTCAATAATCTCTGACATATAATCCACTACTCGAGGATGCTCACACGCCGGCTTAACATTCAGCGCTGCCGTGTCCTCCTTAAAGGCTGCAACAAATCGATCAGCAAGCTCTTTCGGGGATATACCTTGGGCCTCCGCCTCTCTAATTATTTTATCATCCACATCCGTAAAATTTGATACATAATGAACCTCATAACCACGGTATTCCAGATATTTACGAATTGTATCAAATGCAATTGTACTACGCGCATTACCAATATGAATGAAATTATAAACAGTCGGCCCGCAAACATACATCTTCACCTTACCAGATTCTAAAGGAACAAATATCTCTTTATTTCGTGTTAATGTATTATAAATTTTAATCATTGATTAACCTCCTTGAAAAAACGCTACACTTCTGATTTTTTAACTAACTTTGCAGGAATTCCAACAGCCGTTGCTCCTGCTGGAACATCCTTTAAAACAACAGCAGATGCTCCAATTTTTGCACCTTCACCAATTGTAATTGGTCCTAAAATCTGCGCCTGAGCCGATAATAATACACCATTCTTTATCGTTGGATGACGCTTCCCACAATCCTTTCCTGTCCCACCGAGAGTCACGCCATGAAAAATCACGACATCATCCCCTACCTCAGCCGTTTCACCAATCACTACACCCATTCCATGATCAATAAACACACGTCGACCAATTTTTGCGCCAGGATGAATTTCAATCCCCGTAATAAATCGCCAAAATTGTGAATTGACGCGAGCTAATAATTTCAAATGACGCCGGTATAAATAGTGGGAAATCCTATGAGCCCAGATAGCATGAACTCCCGGATAAGTCAGAATGACTTCGAGTGTCGTTCTTGCTGCTGGATCATTTTGTTTAACGGCTTGAATTTCTTCTCTCATTCGTCCCATTTTTTCCCCCTGCTCTATCTTTCGTCGCCTGATTCTTTATTCCAATTTGAAAATGCAAACACTCAATCTTAACAGTCTTTTTAATCAATCAGCTACATAACACCGAAAGAATAAACATAGAACTATGTAGTACTTTTCTCTTCATATTTAACTAAAAGAAAAACGCCCTTTCCTCAAACTAATAGCTTGAAGAAAAAGACGTTTACACGTGGTTCCACTTTTTTTCGTGAGAATGCCTCTCACCTTTGAACAAGTTAACGGTTGTTAGCCATTTCCAGCTACTTAAATTTCTTTCGCTAAAACCACTCAAAGAGGCATTTCCAGAGCTATTATTACCTGTTTTCACCAGCCACAGGCTCTCTTAAACTAATAGGTTCCGTACTTCTTCTTCTCAACGTGTTTTTAATTATTATAACGCATTTTCTAAATGGGCAATTGTTTTTTCTTTCCCTAATAAAACAATAGTATCCCCTAATTCAGGACCATGCATTTCACCAGAGACTGCCACACGAATCGGCATAAACAAATTTTTCCCTTTAACTCCTGTTTCCTTCTGTACAGCTTTAATCGCTGCTTTAATCGCTGGAACATCAAATTCAGTTATCGCTTCAATTTGCGCTTTAAATGCACTCAAAACAGTTGGTACCGTTTCACCAGCTAAAACTTCCTTTGCTTCACCATCAGCTACTGGATGATCACCAAAGAATAAATCGGACAACTCAACTATTTCAGCCGCATAGCTCATTTGTGGTTGATATAAGCTCACCAACTTTTTAACCCAAGCCAATTTATCAGCGTCTGGATTGGCTTCTACTTTATCAGCTTTCACTAAAAAAGGCAAGGCCATTTCAGTTAACCGATCCAACTCCAAGTTTTTAATGTATTGGTTGTTAATCCATTCCAACTTTTTACCATCAAATGCTGCTGGCGACTTACTTAAACGATCTGCATCAAACATCTCGATAATTTGGACTGGAGTGAAGAGTTCCTCTTCACCAACTGGCGACCAACCAAGCAACGCGATAAAATTAAACATCGCATCAGGCAAATAACCTAAATCACGGTATTGTTCAATAAATTGCAAAATTGTTTCATCACGTTTACTCAATTTTTTACCTGTTTCACTGTTGATAATTAAAGTCATATGACCAAAAATTGGTGGCGTCCAACCAAATGCTTCATAAACCATCAACTGCTTCGGTGTATTGGCAATATGATCGTCTCCACGTAAAACATGGGAAATCTCCATCATATGATCATCCACTGCAACGGCAAAATTGTATGTCGGCATTCCATCACGTTTCAAAATAACAAAGTCGCCACCAACACTATCTGATTCAAAGCTAATATCACCTTTAACTAGATCATTAAATTTAAACTCTTTATTTTTAGGAACACGGAAACGAACAACGTGTTCACGACCTTCTGCTTCAAAAGCCGCCTGCTCTTCCGTCGTTAAGTTAGCACACATACCATTATAGTGAGGCATTTCGCCACGAGCTTTTTGAGCCTCACGAACTTCTTCTAATTCAGCTTCTGTCGCATAACATTTATATGCTAAATTGCTAGCCAATAATTGATCAACTAATGGTGTATAAATATCTTTACGCTCTGACTGACGATAAGGACCATACTTTCCTGGATTTTCAGGACCTTCAGCCCAATCGATACCTAACCAAGCCAAATTCTCTAACTGACTTTTTTCGCCACCATCAATGTTTCGTTTTAAATCCGTATCTTCAATTCGAATAATAAACTCTCCATCATGATGTTTTGCATATAAATAATTAAATAGCGCAGTTCGCGCATTTCCAATATGCAAATGTCCAGTAGGACTTGGTGCGTAACGCACACGTACTTTTTTCGTCATAATCATAGCCTCTTTCTATTTTGTGATCATTAATAATGCTACTGCAAGGGCGCCGATACCTTCTTCATGGCCGACAAAACCCATTGTTTCCATCGTCGTCGCTTTCACATTAATTTGCGTTTCCTGACACTCACACGCTTTCGCGATTACTGTCTTCATCTGTGGTAAATAAGGCTGCATCTTTGGCTTTTCAGCTAAAATAGTACAGTCAATATTTCCAATAATAAAACCCAACTGACTAATTTCGTGCCAAGCTTTCTTTAATAATACCACGGAATCAGCATCTTTAAAATCATCATCTGTATCTGGAAACAAATGGCCAATGTCCGCTAATCCAGCAGCCCCCAAAAGAGCATCCGTAATCGCATGTAATAAGACATCTGCATCAGAATGACCGAGCAACCCTCGTTCATGAGGGATCGTCACTCCGCCAACAATTAGCGGTCGTCCTAAAACAAGCTGATGAACATCAAAGCCTTGACCTATCCTCATCTAATCCCCCACTCTTGAAAGCGCCACTTAGCAATGGCTTCTCCCATAATCATGTCATCTGGTGTTGTTAACTTAATATTTTCATAATTACCAGGTACCATAGCAATCTGACGATCGCTGTACTTCTCTATCAACGACGCATCATCTGTTCCAATAAAAGCTTCTTCCTGCGCCTGTTCGTGAGCTGACCGCAGTTCCTTTCCAATAAAAGCTTGAGGTGTCTGAACCTGCCATAACGTATCCCGTGGTATCGTCGCAATTACTTTACCATCCTCAGCCATTTTAATCGTATCTTTAACTGGTACTCCGACAATTGCCGCTTGCTCTCGCATTACGCTCTTACTAACAGCTTTCAGAATCTCCAAATTAATAAACGGCCGTGCCCCATCATGAACAAACACATATCCTTCCGGCTTTCCAACAGCCAAGAGCCCTTGATACACACTATCCTGCCGCTCTTGCCCTCCAACTACCAACTCAATAGGCGTTAAAGAATCAGCAAAATACCTAGCTATCAGCGACTCAACTAAAGCTCGTTCTTCTTCCTGAATCACAACAATCGCTTTCTGACAGGCTTCATCAGCTAGAAAAACAGCCAAAGCGTATGCCAAAACAGGTCTATTATTTAATTGCAATAACACCTTATTTCGAGAGGCCCGCATCCGTCTACCTTGACCAGCACCTAACAGAATGAGTTCATACTGCATGGCTCTCTCCTTTCATATTTAGCAACACGTTCATCTATTTTTTCTTTTTCTTCTGAGTTTGAGGCTGAGATTGACTTTTGTCATTGCGACTCTCATTTTGAGTCTCATTCAAGCCACGTTGTGCATGAACAGGCTTGGCGAAAATCATTCGCCCAGCTGCAGTTTGTAGCGCACTAGTTACCACGACATCTAATTCTTGATTCATGTAGTGTTGGCCATCCTCGACAACAATCATCGTACCATCATCTAAGTAAGCGACTCCCTGTTGACGTTCTGTCCCATCCTTGACGACCATAACCCGCATCGTTTCACCAGGAATAACCACCGGCTTAACAGCATTTGCTAAAGCATTGATATTGAGTACAGGGACATTTTGAAATTCAGCCACCTTATTCAAATTGAAATCATTTGTAACAACCACGCCATCTAATAGTTTAGCTAGTTTAATTAACTTACTATCAACTTCTGCAATATCCTCAAAATCCCCTTCATACATCTCAACTTGGACACTTTCTTCTTTTTGAAGAGCATTCAAAATATCCAAGCCACGACGTCCTCTAACACGTTTTAAGCTATCACCAGAATCAGCAATATATTGTAGCTCATACAAAACAAAATTCGGAATTAGCAGGACGCCTTCAAGAAAACCACTCTTTGCCACATCATAAATCCGCCCATCGATAATAACACTTGTGTCCAACACCTTATACTTCCGAAAGCTATCTGACGCCTTACGCTCTAAGACATCCTCCGAATTTCGTTTATTTTTTGGGGCAAATAGTTTCTTAAACTCATCCTGACGAATCGTCCCAACTTTAAACCCTAGATAAGCTAAGACCGTCATAATAATAATTGGAATGATATTACTAATAATTGGTGAATCTGAATTAAATAACGGCACTGATACTAGCACACCCAGTAACAGGCCAATGGCTGTTCCAATCGTACCAAATAGTAAATAGGTCAAGCTTTGACCACTTAAACTTTTTTCCACACGCTTAATTGCTGCGATAACGTATTTTCCAGTCACTAACGATATAATAAGAAAAATAATTGCTCCAATAAGTCCATTTGAAAAATAATTGTTTAAAATACTGTTATCAATGTTGAATAAATCCCATGCTTTAGGCAGAAAGGTTATACCTAAACTTAAGCCCAGTACAATCATAAAAAATGAAAATATTCTTTTTTCCACGCCTATCGCCTCCTTTAATTTAATTGTATTAAAAGCTAGGGACAGGTTCGCCCTAGCTATTTTGGAACAAATAATTCTGATAGCCTATGGAAAAATTTTTCTTAAAGCCTCTCCTAAAGTGGCAACCCCAACTACTTCAATTCCTTTTGGCGGCTCCCAACCACTTAGATTATTCTTAGGGAGATAGATTTTCTTAAATCCTAATTTTTTTGCTTCGCCTACTCGCTGCTCAATACGACTGACACGTCTAATTTCTCCGGTCAAACCAATTTCTCCTACAAAGCACTCAGTCGGCAATGTCCCTTGATCCTTATAACTCGAAGCAATCGCCACAGCAATTGCCAAATCGATGGCTGGTTCATCTAATTTGACACCACCTGCTGCTTTCAAATAAGCATCCTGATTTTGTAACAACAGTCCTGCTCGTTTTTCTAGCACAGCCATAATCAATGACACACGGTTATAATCTAATCCTGTAGAAGTTCGCTTAGCATTTCCAAACATACTTGGTGTTACCAAGGACTGAACCTCAACTAAAATCGGTCGTGTCCCTTCCATAGACACCACAATCGCTGAACCAGTCGCCCCATCTATCCGCTCTTCTAAAAACACTTCTGAAGGATTAACAACCTCTACTAATCCCTGTTCCTTCATCTCAAAAATACCAATTTCATTCGTCGAACCAAAGCGATTTTTGACTGCTCGTAAAATCCTAAACGTGTGATGTCGATCCCCTTCAAAATAAAGAACCGTATCAACCATATGCTCGAGCATTCGTGGCCCTGCTAGAGCCCCTTCTTTGGTTACATGACCAACAATAAAAATCGCAATTTCATTTGTTTTAGCAATTTGCATTAGCTCTGCAGTTGTTTCACGAACCTGACTAACACTACCAGTAGCACTTGATATCTCTGGTTGCATCATCGTCTGAATCGAATCAATAATCACATAATCTGGTGCCAATTCTTCAATTGTCTGACGAATTGCGGACATATCTGTTTCTGGATAGACAAAAAAATCATTGCCTTCAATGCTTAATCGTTCTGCCCGCATTTTAATCTGCTCAGCACTTTCCTCACCAGAAACATATAACACTTTGCCACCGCTTTGATGAAGTTGTTGAGAAACTTGCAATAGCAAGGTTGATTTTCCTATCCCGGGATCCCCACCAATTAAAACAAGCGAGCCAGGAACAACACCGCCACCTAATACACGATTCAACTCATCTAATTTAGTTTTAACACGAGGTTCTTTTTTGGATGATACCTCTCCAAGTTTCTGTGCTGTCGAGCGTTTACCAGCCATACTCACACGACTATTACGGCTCGCATCTTCTTGAATTTTCACTTCCAGCATTTCATTCCATGTTCCACAATTGGGACAGCGCCCTAGATACTTAGGTGAAATATAGCCACAAGCCTGACATTCAAATTGCGTTTTTGCCTTCTTGGCCACATTATCCCTCTTTCCTACTATAGATGTAGAATGAGATTATTCTATGAAATATTTTAGAAAAAGAGTGCCATTTAAGCACATAATTTCATAAAAAAAGAGTCTATCCCCATCCAAACCATTCTATTATTCAATCTATCCTTTATTTTAACATAACACTGACAGATACGCCCTATATTAACTTATTCTTTTAATGATTTTAAGCAAAAATTAGCGATTTACCTAGCCTATTAAAAAAACAAGAAATAACAACCTAATCCTAGGCTGTTTTTCCTTGTTTTCAAACACATTTTTTACTTACCCGACGAACCAAATCCACCTGTTCGTTCACCAATTGTCACATCTTGATCAGCTTTTAGAAATGGTAAAAATATTCCCTGACCTATGCGCTCCCCCTTTTTGATTGTTTTATCCATCAAACCAAAATTAATAAATTGGAACATGATATGGCCTTCATTATCTGCATTATTATAATAATCACTATCAATCACACCAACACCATTGCCAAGTAATAAAAAATTCTTCATGGGATTACTTGAACGATTACACAATTGCAAGAACTCTTCTTCCCCCATATAAGCCTTAATCCCTGTAGGAATTAGTACAGGCTTGACTTCCTTAGCAGTCGCTTCATCAACCAAGGCCGCTTGACCTTTTAGCGCTGCTTTTAAAACTGTTGCAATTCCTTGCTTCCAAATAGTTGGTATCACAACATCCGCGGCCGCTTCAAAATCGTACCCTGCCGCACTTTTCGTCGCACGAACAGGTAAATTAACCTCATCAGCAAATCGTGTGACTTTCTCAAATCCTCTTAATCTAGTCATTATAAATCCCCTATCTACAATTAATGTCCTCTCTTAGTTTACTCGAAATATAGATGGAATAAAAGTAAGAAAATAATCCGTGATAGTTCTTCAACTTACACTATCTTCTTTTAACTAATTCAAAAGGCGAGCCAATCGTTGGTTTCGATTGACTCACCTTCTAAATTTAACTACTTACGTTCAATCATTTGCATTGCTTGCATCACTTTTTCCTCTTGTGCTGATGCTTCTTCCAGTGGATGTTCTAAGCAATGCTTCAAATTTTCAGCAGCCATAATCCCCATGATTTTATCGATACTAGAACGAACGGCTGATAATTGAATCATCATATCGTAACACTCTTGACCCTCTTCCATCATCTTTTGAATGCCTCTCATTTGACCTTCAGCCCGCTTTAATCGATTGATGATTTTCTTATCACACTTCATAGTTTACCTCCATTATCTGATAATATCTTCTGGCATTACCTGACTATACAGTCCAAACGACCCATCTAGATTTTTCACCTTAAATCCGTGTTGTTTAAGTAACCTCTCAGCTATATAACTTCGTTGCCCACTTGCACAGCTAACAATATAGGCTTGCTCTGGATTTAGTTCAGCTAATCTCTGACGTAATTCTGGTAATGGGATATTTAAACTGTCTTTCAGGTATCCCCCGGCATATTCTTCTGTTCCTCGTACATCTAGTAGGCGATAGCCATTCGCCAACTTATTCTTTAGCTCATGCCATTGAATCATCTCACTGTGCCCTTCCATGACATTCAGCGCCACATATCCAAGCATGTTTACAGGGTCTTTAGCAACACCAAAGGGCGGAGCATAAGTGAATTCTAATTCTGGCAAATCAGCAACTGTCAACTTGCCTTTAATGGCGGTTGCAAGACTGTCTATTCGCTTGTCTATTCCCTTCTCACCAACCCCCTGAGCACCGTAAATAGTACCAGTCTCTGGATTAAAAATTAATTTCAAGACCACACTCGTTGCACCAGGATAATACCCGGCATGATCATTTCCTCTTACATGAACAATCTGATAATTTAACCCCGCCTGCTTAGCTTGGCGCTCACTTAAGCCTGTCGTCGCAGCAGTCATATCAAAAACTCGAACAATAGCAGTGCCAATACTTCCTCGATTGGTCCGTGGCAGGCCGGCTATCACATCAGCTACCTGACGACCTTGACGATTAGCTGGAGATGCTAACGAAATCAAAGCATCCTCACCTGTGATCTGTTGCTTAACAATTATTGCATCACCAACAGCATAGACATCTGGTAAATTAGTACGGTAGCTTTCATCTACTAAAATGCCACCGCGGAGACCCAAATTAACTCCAGCTGCTTTAGCTAATCTCGTTTCCGGCTGCACCCCAACGGATAAAATAATCATATCAGTCGTTAATTCCTGCCCATCCTCTAAAACGACTCGATGACCACCCTCTAAAAATTTCTCAGCGGACAATCCTGTCAAAATTTCAATCTGATGCTGCCGTAGCTCAGCCTGAACAAAAACAGCCATCTCTTCATCTAGTGGTGGTAAAACATGAGGAGCTTTTTCAACAATGGTCACCTTTAACCCTTTGCGTGCCAAATTCTCTGCCATTTCTAAGCCAATAAAACCCGCTCCGATCACCAATGCTTTTTTAGGCTCTCGTTCATCTGTGAAAGCCATTATCTTATCTAAGTCCACTACATTACGCAAGGTAAATACAGTCTCGGCCTCTTCTAAGCCCTCAATCTGAGGAACAAACGGACTTGCACCTGGAGATAAAATAACTGAATCATAACTCTCCCAATAAACTTCTCCATTATGCTGAACCTTAACTTTTTTTGCTTGGCTATCAATCTCAATTGCTTCACTTTCAGGTCTGACATCCAAATTAAAACGCGCCTGTAAACTAGCAGGTGTCTGAACCAAAAGTGCCTCTCGCTCAGAAATTTCTCCTGAAACATAATAAGGCAAACCACAATTGGCAAAAGAGACATGTGGCCCTTTTTCTAACACAATAATTTCAGCCTGTTCATCTAAACGGCGTAAACGAGTTGCTGCTGACATGCCGCCAGCAACCCCTCCAATAATAATCACTTTCATTAAATTAATTACCTCCTCAAATTTATCGCTTGATTGGGCCAGTCCAGCCCATCATACCATTTTTCAAATTAATTGCGTCATAGCCTTTAGAAACCAAAGCAGTCGCCGCTTGTTTACTACGCATACCTGAATGACACACGACGTAAACCTTGTCAGTTATTTTGTCATTAAAACGATCAATTGTCCCTAAAGGAATATTTTTTGCTCCCGGGATATGCCCACCTAAGAACTCATCCTTTTCTCTCACATCAATAATCAGTGGTCGCTCTCTTAATAACTCCTGCAACTCTTCTGCCGAAATAGTATTAACTTTCTTAAATAAAAACATCACGCAGCTCCTTTACTTTTTTAGTAACAAATAGGTCTCATTTACTTCCAGTAACTATCACTATATACCTGTAGGGGTATTTTAAAAAGAAATATGCTTAGCTTTTATCGGTATCTTTTTTTTAGCCAATCAGCTAAGATAGAAAGTGAAGAAAAAAACCTATTTTTTTACAGTAAAGGAGATCTATTAATAATGACTGAGAAAACTATTGATTTAGTAGCAAAATTAACCAATATCCCCTCCCCTACAGGTAACACAGCTAATATCATCCAAACAATCGCAAACGAGTTAACCCCCTTTGGTTACAAGCCATATGAAAATAACAAGGGCAGCTTAATCGTCACAGTTGACGGTGAAAATAAAGAACAAGAACGCTTTATCACAGCACACGTCGACACTCTTGGGGCGATGGTTCGAGCAATAAAACCAGATGGACGACTAAAGCTAGATCTAATTGGTGGCTTTCGCTTTAATGCCATTGAAGGAGAATACTGCCAGATTCACACTCAAAACGGAAAAAATTACACTGGTACCATTCTAATGCATCAAACCAGTGTTCATGTCTATAAAGATGCTGGAACTGCCGAGCGTAATCAAGAAAACATGACTGTCCGTATTGATGAGAAAGTTCAAAGTGCTGAGGACACACGAGCACTCGGCATTCAGGTGGGAGATTTTATTAGCTTTGACCCACGAACAGAAATTACCCCTAGTGGGTTTATCAAATCCCGGCATTTAGACGATAAAGTCAGTGCCGCTATCTTAATTCAGTTTTTACGTCAGCTCTCTAAAGACAAAGAATCCTTGCCATACACCACTCACTTCTTCTTCTCAAACAATGAAGAAATTGGCTACGGTGGAAACTCAAATATTTCTGATAAAGTCGTTGAGTATATCGCAGTTGATATGGGTGCAATGGGAGATGATCAACAAACAGATGAATACACTGTGTCAATTTGCGTCAAAGATGCAAGCGGACCTTACCATTTAGGATTACGTAATCACTTAGTTAGTCTTTGTGACGCTCAAAGCATTCCCTACCAATTAGATATTTACCCTTTTTATGGGAGTGATGCCTCAGCAGCAATGCGAGCAGGTGCCGATGTCCGCCATGGTTTACTTGGCGCAGGCATTGAGGCCAGTCATGCATATGAGCGGACTCATAACGATTCCATTGAAGCAACTGAAAGATTAGTCACTGCTTATCTATTCAGTTCACTAAGTTAATATAGATGTTACGAGAAGCTGAAACATAAAGTCGTTTTGCTGCGTTCGTTACGTAAGCTTCGATACCTTAACACTTAACGAAACAACCCATAGTGCCCCTCATTTCTAAGGACTAATGACCAAAGAATGGTGACAACTTTTAATGCTTTGGCACATGACATACGTGTAGTAAGAGTGAGACTTTTGTTTCACTCTCTTTTTTTATTCATAACTATTAGGCGGTTAAGGCGTTCCAACTGTTCTCTACTCCAACATCTGTTTGACCATAAGGTAGGAAGAGCAGAATCTCTTTGCTCACTTACTTTGGCAATGTTTCATATGCTAACTGTTGAATAATTTCTTGATGCTGGGGATAATCTATTAACAATTGAGCACGCGTAAATAATTCAAAATCAGTATAATCAAATCCTGGGGCGACAAC
This sequence comes from Vagococcus sp. WN80Y, assembly GCF_059621045.1. Classification (NCBI taxonomy): domain Bacteria; kingdom Bacillati; phylum Bacillota; class Bacilli; order Lactobacillales; family Enterococcaceae; genus Vagococcus; species Vagococcus sp. WN80Y. The sequence continues at coordinate 61,665 of NZ_JCAQHY010000173.1, read as the reverse complement.
ACAACTAACTAAGGCATAGTCTTCTATCACACTCGAACCAAAAATAGTTCCTCTAGGTACCGTATAATGTAAATGTTGACCCGCCGTAATCTCTTTTCCTAAATGAATCGCTTCATATCTCCCATCTGGAAATAAGCAATGAACAATTAATGGTTGACCATCATGATAATACCAAACTTCATCTGCTGTTAAGCGGTGAAAATGTGACGGATTTTCTGGGGTTAGTAAAAAATAGATACTCGTATATAACGGTCGTTCTCTACCTTCCGTCATAATTTTCAATTGACTTTCTTCTGTCTCTTTAAAAAATCCCCCTTCCGTATGAGGAATTAACGCTAACTCATCGATCCACTCTTGCGCCGTTTTTACTTTCATTTCTACCACTCCATTTCTTAAATTAAGTCTTCTCACCCAGTCTACCAAATTTTCCTCCACCTGTTAATCACACTCTCATTCTCCCCACAAAAAACAGTCTAAAGATGGAGAGTCCTCTCCACCCCATGCCTCATGTAATATCACAAATTTCTCGTTATACTTAAGATAAGTTAAATAAGATTTTTAAATTGATTACTCAGCTTAATCCAATATTTAGCTAGTAATCAATTCAAACTAGATGACAAAGAAAGAAGGGACATCATGTTTAAACACACAGTCGCTTTTCTCATTAAAACCATTCTAACCCTTACGATTACACTCAGCTTGTTCGGTGCGTTTATTTTAGCAACTCAGCAAGAAACTGGGGAGTTCTTTAGCTTAATCGATCGACACAATAGTTTTGTAAAATGGCAACCACTCTATGTTAAAATCCAAAATGAGCAAGGTGAATCTACTGAACCAAGTGGGTATCAATATACTCAAATTGCTTATACTGGAGAAGGAAATTCTCAAGATATTACTTATTACACACCAGAAAAACTACAACAGAATCGTTATTTAAAACTAACAGCAAAAGGACGCTATATCCAGTCTTATGAAGAAGTACAGCAATCAGAGGTGCCAACAAAAGCACGAGAACGGCTGAATAGTTAAAAGCAAAAAGAGAGACAAAAGCGAAAAGCCTTTGTCTCTCTTTTAAATTAGAAAATCGATAGGCTCTAAACACCTTTACTCGACTCTATTTTCTAGTACTATTTTTCTAAACATCTTTGCAACCTCACTCAATTCATTGTCTCGATAGTATAAATAAATATTATGAGCTTGTAAAGGAAGCCCTACTGTCAACTCAACTAATTCTCTTTTTTTAAGATAGTCCTTAACCATTATATGAGAGCAAAAGTAAACTCCCTTACCCGCCAGAGCTGCTTTTAGTGCTTCTCGGGAATTATTGTAAGTAAAATTAAAACTTGGCAAAGATAATTTAGCCTCCTTTATAATTCTTTCAAATGCTTGTTGAGTAAAGCTCGTTCGCTCGCGACCTATAAAAGGAAACTTAACTAGCTCAGCTAAGGTCGACACCTCTCCCTCATTCCTAATCAGATCAGGGTGCACCACAAAGCTAAGTCGATCGCTGAACACTTTGGACCGTAATAAGTCATCTTGTGGCAAACTAATCCCACCCAAAATTACCAGATCCAATTCCCCTTCTGACAATGCTTGCACTAAATCATAAGAGCTCAACGTTGCTAATTGAACCTCATAATTCGGATACTTTTCCTTAAAAATAGTTAACCACTCTGGAAGCAAATACTGACAGCTTAGGTAATTTCCTCCTATTCGCAAACCATCAGTTCTTTCCTCTCTCCCTTTCTGGAAAAGCCCTTCAAGTTGTTGCTCAACTGCAAATAGCTGTTGCGATAACTCATAAACCTCTTCTCCTAAAGACGTTAGCTGAATCCCGCGACCGGCCGGACTTAGCAGCTGGACGCCCTCATCCTTTTCAAGCTTTTTAATTTGAGCGGTCACCGATGGTTGACTTATCCTCAAACTAGTAGATGCTTTAGTCACACTACCATACTTCGCTACTTCATGAAATAAACGTAAACTATGTAAATTCATGACTCCCCCTCTTTTCATATAATATCTATATGAATCATACTAAATTTTATATTAGAACACACCTATTTTTTCTTGTATAGTACACTTATCACATTAATGAAGGAGCCAAAAATGTCACACACACACTTATATTTTGTTCGCCACGGAGAAACAAATTGGAACGCCCAAAAACGAATGCAAGGCCACCAAAATTCAGAATTAACATCCCTTGGTAAAAAACAAGCTCGACTGCTAGGAGATAAATTGGCCGAACTTCCGATTACTAGTTGCTATACAAGTGATAGTCAGCGTGCTATAGAAACTGCCCAATTAGTCTGCCATCACTTACCACTCATCCCTCAAACAGATTCTCGCTTACGAGAAATTGCCATGGGAACTTGGGAAGGTCAAACTCACGAAGAAATAGTTCAAACTAACTCACGTGACTGGCAACAATTTTGGGCCACTCCCCACTTATTTCAAGGTCAAAATGATGGCGAAACCTTTCACGCTCTCCAAACACGCAGTATGGCATGTATCAATGAATTAATAGCCACCCATCCAAATCAAGCTATATTAATAATCTCTCATCGATTGACCATTAAAACGATTATTTGTTCACTTCTCAAGCAAAATTTGACAGAATTAACTCAACTAGCCGATATTGAGCCTAACAGCATGAGTCTTATTGAATTAGCAGACTCTCACGCTTCGATTCTATCCTATAGCGATATTTCCCACTATAACTAAAAACCTTCCCACTTATTCAGTAGGAAGGTTCATATAAAATCTAGCTTAATTAATGCTTACAGGCTGCCGCTTCTTCAACTGTTTAACCTCTTTACGGGTCATGTAAGCAAGGACGACAAGAGCTGAAAGCGACGAGCCAATGGCAATAAGTTTCTTCATAATAAGACATCCTTTCATCTATTTTTTGGTGCACAAGGCACAAACGTGGACGGTAGGATTCGAACCTACACCTCTAGATAGAGAATGAACCAACTGAGATCCTCAATGAGTATAACACCACGTTCATCCACAATTTTTTTGGCTGTTTGCTTAACCTGCTATTACTATAACTTACAAACCTTAAATCAAGTTTAAGAATACCCGAAGTTTTTGCAAAATAATATGACTTTTTTATGAATTAGTCAACCAGCTGCTCTAAAAAACACTTCATCTCTGTGCTATACTATTCCTACAACTAACCTGAAGGAGCTTAAAATGAATATAGATGCCACCCTAGTCCGTCGACTTATTACCAGCCAATTCCCTGAATATACCTCGCTTCCAATCACGCCTGTTAAAATGAGCGGTCATGATAATCGGACCTTTCATTTAGGTAATGACTATTCCGTTCGTTTACCTAGTGGCGAAAATTATGCTTCTCAGGTCGATAAAGAACAGCTATGGTTGCCTTACCTTCAACAAAAACTCAGTTTAGCAATTACCGAGCCCATTCAAAAAGGACAGCCTGAATTTGATTATCCCTATTCATGGTCTATCTGTCGTTGGCTCCCAGGAGAAACAGCAAATGAAGGAAAAATCAACAACCTTGGACAATTTGCACAAGATTTGGCAGCCTTTCTAAAAGAACTACAAACAATCGATTGTCACGGTGGACCACAAACTGGACAACATAACTACTACCGAGGAGGTTCATTAAGTATCTACTCCCACGATGTTAGTCGAGTCTTATCAAATCAAACATTAAACTTACATGCTAATCGGCAACTTTTAGCGAATTATTGGCAAACAGCACTTGCCTCAACATGGGAATCACCTGCTGTTTGGGTTCATGGAGATGTTGCTCCCACAAACATGCTCGTTAAAGATGGTAAACTAAGTGCCATCATTGACTTTGGCATCTTAGGAACAGGCGATCCTAGCTGTGATTTGGTTATGGCTTGGACCTTTTTTAGTGGGCCAAGCCGCCAAATATTTAAAGACAGTTTTTCTTATTCAGATGAAACGTGGCAGCGTGCGAAAGGTTGGGCCCTTTGGAAAGCTTTACTGATGATTGAAGAACACCAGAACTCATCCCCTCATCTTTATAAAGAAGCTATCAAGGTGATTCACGCTATTTTAGAGACCTAACTTATTAATTATGTCCCACAATAACATGAGGGACATAAGGCTCCTCTAAAAATATGACATCCTCTTTACTCAAAGTCACCTCTAGTGCTTTGACAGCACTAATCAAATGATTATCTTTCGTAGCTCCAATAATTGGCGCTACTACCTGATTCTTTTGCAGTAACCAAGCTAAAGCAATCTGCACACGTTCGACTTGGTATTTTTCGGCAAGTGCTGCTACTCGCTCAACGATGATCTGATCTTGCGCCAAAGTTGTGTCATATTTTGACTGTGCAACCTTATCCAACTCAAATCGCTTGGTCGTAGCTGACCAATCTCGTGTTAAACGACCTGAAGCAAGAGGGCTATAAGGCGTTACCGCAATTGTTTGGTCCTGACAAAGAGGTAGCATTTCTCGTTCCTCTTCTCGATACAATAAGTTTAGATGATTTTGCATTGAAACAAATTTGGTCCAACCATTCTTCTCAGCAACAGCCTGTGCTTTAGCAAATTGCCAAGCAAACATCGATGAAGCACCAATATATCTTGCCTTTCCTGATTTAACAACATCATGAAGAGCCGCCATCGTTTCCTCAATTGGTGTCTCATAATCCCAACGATGGCAAATATACACATCCACATAATCCATGCCTAACCGTTCCAAACTGTGATCAATTTCCGTTAAAATAACTTTCCGTGATAATCCACTACCATTTGGACCTTGGCGCATTTTTTGATGAACTTTTGTTGCAACCACTACCTCATCACGTACAGCAAAATCCTTCAGCGCTTTCCCTAGAATGCGTTCACTAGCCCCATACGAATAAACATTTGCTGTATCAAAAAAATTAATTCCTAAATCCAGCGCTTTTTCGATTACGCCACGACTTTCTTTTTCCTCAAGTACCCACTCATGGAACCCACTATTAGGATCTCCAAACCCCATCGCACCTAAGCATATTCTTGACACATCCATGCCAGTATTGCCAAACTTTACATACTCCATCTGATTACCCTCCCGTTTTTCACCTATATTTAAGTCTCAACTAATTAATCTCATCATACACCTTAGAGTGAACTCTAAGTCAAGAACAAAAAAAGGGTGAGACAAAAGTCTCGCCCTCGTTGTTTTCACGTATGTTATGTGACAAGCTCACTCCAAAAGTCTGCTTACTATGTTTCACTGCGCTGCGCTTCGCTTCGTTGTCCTAAACTTCTAAGCAACTAAAGTTGCAAACCATCATTCTTTGGGCCTTAGCCCTTAGAAATGAGGATCATCGAAGTGAAGGATCGGCAATTTTTCAAAACTCGAGCAATCGAAGTTTACGTAGCACTCGGGGTAAAACGACTTTATATCCCAACTTTTCTTACTATTACTTAATTTTAGCCAACAAGTCATGAATCATCTCACGAGCCTCTTCAACAATTACAAGGTCTGCTGAAGTTAGTCGTGGCAAAGGTAGCCGCGCTTCACCGATCTCCATGCCATCAAGAGACAATATTTTTTTCATCACATCATACAAATTACCTTCACATGAAACCATTTTAAAAATGATTCGGTTAATCTCATATTGTAGCTCTAGCGCTTCCGTCATTCTATTTTCTTTAATTAATTGATCTGCTTTCAAATAAACTTCCGGCATAACACCATAAGTACCACCAATCCCACCATCGGCACCCATCGCACGACCGCCAACAAATTGCTCATCAGGTCCATTAAAAACAATAATCTCACGCTGACTGTTCAGCTTAAACGTGTTAATATCCATCACAGGCATTGAAGAGTTTTTAACCCCTATCACTTGATCACGTTCTAGCATGTTATTTAGCAAGTCAACCGACAAAGCATACCCCGTTGTTTGTGGAATATTATAAATAATGAAATCAAGTGACGTCGCCTCTGCCATACTTGCCCAATAAGCTTCAATCGCCTTCTCTGGCAAAACAAAATAAATAGGTGGAATTGCAGCCAAAGCGTCAACTCCTAAAGCCTCAGCATGTTTTGCCAACTTAACACTATCTCGTGTTGAAGGAGCCGCAATGTGCGCAATAATCGTCATTTTCCCACCAACAGCTGCCATTACATTCTCAAGTACTACTTTTCTCTCAGCTATCGTTTGATAAATACACTCACCAGAACTCCCTCCAACATATAATCCCTTAACGCCTTTTTCAAAATAGTACTTCGCTAACTTCTGCACGCGCTCAGGACTGACTTCCCCTTGCTCATCATAACAAGCGTAAAATGCAGGGATAATCCCTTTATATTTTTCTAAATCTCTCATTATCTGCTCCTTTAATTAGAACTCGTCATCCAAAGATTTCGTGATAACATCAATGGTGCGGTCCATCTTATAACTGTAAATTTCTTTTTCTAATAATAATGTTGAAATAATATCAACAATGTACATTGTGGCAAACTGCGAATTAATAAATCTCCTATTATCCACAAAGTGACTACTGTACGAAACCAAGCTAATATCGCTTAACTGAGCAATATGACTATGACTGAAGCTAGTGAAACTAACAATGGTTGCGCCAGACTTTTTAGCCAGTTTCATTGAACTAACCACTTCATTTGTTTCTCCTGACGTTGAAATGCCAATAACCAAATCATTTTTAGCCGCAATTGAACTGCTAATAATCATAAAATGTGGATCGGTAATGGCCGTAACATTTAACCCCATACGCAACAACCGTTGAGTTAATTCAGTTGCCGTCAAGCCAGAACTTCCTACACCTAAAATCAAGATGCGCTCTGCCTGCTCGATTAAAGAAACAACCGCTTCAATTTGTTCTGTCTTAGTAATCTTTCGCGTATTTTCAATCACTTTCGAATAAAAATCATAAATTTGATCCGCTTTTTTTAATTGACTATTCTCTGATTCCTGATTACTAGATGAATTCAAGCGAATCTTTAAATCAACAAAACTACTACTATTCATTTTTTTAGCAAAACGAGTAATTGTGGCTGGTGACGAATGCGTCAACTTAGCCAATTCAGAAATATTAATATTCTTAATCGTCTCACTATTCTGTAATAAATAAGTGGCAATTTGTTTTTCTTTCTCGGAAAAGTCTGGGAATTGATTTTGAATCTCTTCTAGTATACTCATCTCATTCACCTACTATGTTTTTGATTAAAATGATACAGAGCTCCTAACATTCCCGCGTTGTTTTGATTCTCAGCAAACTTAATAGCTGTTTTATCAAACATCGGACTAATGAGTTTCTCTGACACTCTTTCTACCAGTTTATCACTTAAATAAGCTTTTTGGGACATAATCCCTCCACCTAAGACAATGATTTCTGGATTTAGTAAGTAAATTATTGTGACTAAACCACTTGCTAAGTAACCAATTAATTCATCAATAGCTTGAAAACACGTATTGTCACCTGCTTTAGCCGCTTTAAAAACAGCTTTCCCTTCCGTAAACCTCTCAGAACCATTTAACTCATTGGCTCGCCTAACTAAAAAGGTAGTCGATGCAACATCTTGAAAATAGTGACCGTCCACTTGCATATAACCAATCTCACCTGCTGTAAATCCAACACCTTTAACTAATTGACCATTAATCATCAAGGAACCGCCCACTCCAGTTCCTATCGTCAAACAAACCATTGACTGATAGCCTACCCCAGCCCCTTGCCACGATTCCGCTAAACAAGCGGCATTAACATCATTTTCAACCTCGCAAGGAATGCTAAACTCTTTTTCCAATACCTGCTTAAATGCCGTTCCAGTATAATCAGGAATCGTGTAACCAGAATAAATTACTGTGCCCGTTTGACTATCAATTACCCCAGCACTTGCAATCGCAATCCCTGCAATCTCATGAGTGTGTTTAACCGCAACAATCAACTGACGAACCGTCTCTAAAATAGCTTGCTGTTCAGCCTGTGTCGGGACACTTGGAAACAAGTTAAGAAGCTGTCCCTCAGAGGTGTAAAGCCCATACTTGATACTTGTTCCCCCAATATCAAAACAAAGAATTGGCTCCATACATCTCACCTACTTTACCTTAATTTTGAATACAGCTTTTTTTACTTGCTCCGACCGGTCACACTGAACCCCTGTTTTATGCCCCTCATCTGGGTAGATTAGTAATCGCTGATTAGGCTTTAAATGCCACTGATTACTTGCATTCCCCTGAACTTCATATGAATCGTTAACGTTGTCGATAGCCTCTTTTTTTAGACCCTTTGTTGAGATAAACTCGATAATTTCTTGACCACTTACTATCACATGAACATCAATATGTTCACTATGAGCTTCCCATTGCCTCTTCCAGGAATCAGCTGTTTGGTAAGTAAAAATCGATACAGATAGCCTCTCGTTCAATTGATAGCGGCCCTCATCCATTAGCCCAGCCATGATCTTGTCTAACGTCTCCTCAATCACAGCCCAATCAGGAACGGTTTTCAAATAGTGACTGCCTTGCTCTTGATCAAAATAAATCATCACATCCTCCTCCCTAGTCACCCACTTTATTACTTCAAGATAACTGATTTTTTAGTATTATCTTCAATAATTCGATTGCCACTTTCTGTAAAGGAATCCAGTGCCTCTTTAGCTGATTTATCTCCTGTAAAGAGTGCTTGCAATTCAGGGAAAAAGGCATTTCTCAATTCAACATATCCTGGAGTATTGTTAGAAAAATTGATAATATTTTCAGAATTTTTATTGTATGCCGCTAGATAAGGCATCTCAGTTTGAAGCTCTTCAATAACAGATTCACGAACTGGCAACGTATTTTTAGATGCCTTAACCAACTCTTTATCTGTTGAATAGAACTTAACAAAATCCTTCGCCGCCTCAACTCGAGCCTTATCACCAGAATCAAACACAACTGAACTCGTCACATAAGTAAATGAAACTGGCTGATTTTTCCCAGGAATATTGGCCAAACGCATATCAAACTTTTCGACCTTACCGTCTTCCATATCCTTAGCAATCCCATTAAATAGCACACTATTAGTAAAATTAATGGCCGTTTGTTTGTTTTGGAACATCGCGTTAACATCATTACTAGTCAATGTCTCTGCTCCTGTTGTCGTCAGCCCATCTTTTCTCAGTTTATCAATAAACTCAAGAGCCTCGACACCATTATCCTGATTCACAACAATTTGACCTTTCTTATTAAAAAAGGAGTTGCCAAACATCCGCATATAAGACATATTCCATGTATCCCCTTGATTATTCTTAGCAAATAAGCCAAAAGGAGCCACCTCTTTATTCTTTTCTTTCAAAGTTTCTGCTATCGTTCGAAGTTCATCCACTGACCAATTCGCAATCTCATGCTCATCTGCTACATACTTATCCAGCCCCGCAGCCTTGAACATGTCTGCATTATAAGCTAACGTACCAGGATTATGTCCAAATGGATAGAAGTAAGTCTGATCGTTAATCGTCACATTACCCCAAATAGATTCAGAAATATCCCCTCTAGTCTCATCATCAATAATGTCATCTAATGGCGCCAAAACGCCCATATGAGCATACTCACTTAACGCGAAGCTAGAGTCAAAAAACATATCTGGCAACTCTTTCGTTTGAATAGCAACACTTAACTTATCAGCTCTTTGCTCACCTGGAATTACCTGAACATTAATTGTCACATTCGGATTTTCAGCTTCATAACGCTTAGCTGCTTCCTTAAAGAAACTGTCATAGTCCGCCTTATCCTCCGAAGCATCCATTACCCCTTTCCATTGTGGCGTCAACCACATTTCCAAGGTCACCTTGTCAGAGCCTTTATTCTCTGCTTTTTTATCAGACTTACCACAACTAGCTAGTAACCCTAGTGTTGATACTAGTAAAACGACACCCACTACTAATTTGCTTCTCTTTTTCATTTCTACGTACACTCCCTTATTCTTATTCTTTAACAGCTCCCGCTGCGATTCCTTTAGTAAAATACTTCTGAAATAAAATAAAAATGACAATCATCGGTAAGGCAGCTACCGCAGCCCCTGCAACTTTCAAGCCCATATTTGGATTAATTTCCTGCATTAATCCCGCAACACCTACTGTTAAGGTATTCATCTCCTTACTTCTTGCCATCAACAATTGCCAGAGATAATCATTCCAAAATGTCACAAAATTCAAAATGAATAAGGCTCCGATTCCTGGCTTGGCAATTGGTAACATTAATTTCCAAAAAATAGTGAACTCATTAGCCCCATCAAGCTTAGCAGATTCTCTAATTGAATCAGGAATTGCTTCAAAAAAAGATTTAAGCATAAAGACCCCAAAACATGTCGCTAAATTAGGAATAATTAACGATTGATAAGTATCTACCCAATTAAAAGCCACCACAATCTTAAATAACGGCACAATAAAAGTTTCCTTCGGGATCATCAAAGACCCAATAAATAGTGTAAACAACAGCTTTTTCCCTTTAAATTTCAATTTAGCAAATGCATAAGCCGCCGCCGATGAAAATACCACACTCAACCCCGTCGTCACAAAAGAGACAAAAAAACTATTAAACGTCCAACGCAAAGCTGGTTGATTATTGAAAAGCTCCTTATAATTATCAAGATACAAGGACTTTGGTAAAATATCTGGTGGCATCTTATAAATATCTGCTGATGTCTTCAAAGAATTAGTAATCAACCACGCAAGCGGTAACAAACTCAAAATAGCTAAAAGTGTCACAACGATGTTTACAATTAAATCTGGTTTTTCTAATTTTGCCAGTCTTTTTATTAATTTCACGCTACCCTCTCCTCCTTATTCGTTTTTTCCAAATGTCTTAAACTGTGGTAACGATAATAATAAAGCAATGACAAACATAATAACTCCCACAGCCGCTGCAACTCCCGTATTATTGTAAACAAACGCATTTTGATATAAATAGTACATCATCGTGACAGATGAATTATTTGGACCTCCACCTGTTAATAACTGAATGACCACAAAAATTTTCAACACAGCGATAATGTTAATAACTGTCAAATACAAGGTTGTCGGCTTTACCAATGGAATCAAAATCTTGGTAATTCGTTGCCATCTCGTCGCGCCATCGATCTGCGCTGCCTCAAAGTAATCCTCTGGAATACCGATCATCGCGGCAATATAAAGAATTATAGATTGTCCCACATTACCCACAAAAGTAACAAATATTATCACCGGCATAACCCAAACCTTACTTCCCAATAAATTCACATTATCTGCGCCCATATTTCCTAAAAGATGGGAAATTAAACCATTGGCAGGATTGAGTAAAAAATTCCAGATCATACTCATCACAACCATCGATACCATCACCGGTAGATAAAAACTCCCACGAATAAACGAGACATAGCTCGCATTTTTATCATAGACGGCTGTCGCAACAAACAAACCGAAAATAATCGTTAAAAATACAATCGCAATAACAAAGACAACTGTATTGAGAATTGACTTCATAAAAACTGGGTCTTTAAATAAATGAAGATAGTTATCTAATCCTACAAACAATTCTCCTTGATAAGATGATTGAAACAAGCTCATTCGAAACCCTTCAGCTACTGGATAAGCGATAAATACTAAAAACAAGATTAATTGAGGGGCAATAAACAAATAACCCGATAATGGATTCTCAATGCCGCGATACTTCTTCTTTTTTACTTGCAAGGTAACTCCTCCTTAATGTTGATGCCTAAAAAGCACCATTGCTACCACTATCAATTTCAAGCGATTTAATCTCATCAATAAAACGCTTCGTAATTTCCTGAGGTCGGGTAATTGCTCCACCACTCACCACACACAAACAACCAAGCTCTATTACTCGCTTAGCCTTCGCAGGCGTGTCAATCTTCCCTTCAGCTATGACAGGTAAATGAGTAGATGCTAGCACTGCTTTCAAATGAGTAAAATCATCATCGGCAATGTTCAACCCTTCAGTTTCTGCTGTATAGCCATATAAAGTCGTCCCGATAATATCAAAACCAACGTCTTCAGCATAACGCACATCTTCTAGGGTTCCCGTATCTGCCATCAAAAGAACTTCTGGGTACTCTTGACGAATTGTCTTAATCACAGTTGCTAAATCTTCCTTATTTGGCCGTTGACGCACTGTGCCATCTAAAGCAACAATCTCACAGCCAGTCGCACAAACTTGTCTAACTTCCTTCAAAGTCGGTGTAATAAAAACTCTTGAATCAGCATAATCCCTTTTAATAATCCCAATAACTGGCAATGACACCGTATCCTTAATTGCTTGGATATCAACTACTGAATTCGCCCTTACTCCAATCGCCCCTGCTTCCTTAGCAGCCCGCGCCATTCTCGACATAATAAACGAGCTATGTAGCGGTTCATTCTCCAACGCTTGACAGGATACAATTAACCCTCCAGCTAATTGGTGGTAAATCTTTTCTTTCATACGTATTTCCTCCATTTTTATCCTAATTTATTTCCTGTCTCTCAGTTAAAAATCACCTTTTGACCCTTCATTTTCAAAGCCTCGTAATCACGCTCTGACGAAACCAATCATTCCTTTCAGCCTCTAATCAATTATAGAAAAGGACAGTCAAACCTATGTTATCTTTCTCCCTTCTACATAATAGCGATTTCATAAATATAGTTTAACCCATGAAAACCATTTTTACAATAAGTTTTAAAAGAAAATTATTTTCTTTTAAAACTATCACCATTCTATTATAAAAAATAGGCAACCCTTTTCCTTGTAAACTGACCTGTTAATCCACTAAGATTCAGAAGAGTAGAAACAAAAATGTAACACAGTGTTTCAATAAAGTAACAAATCACTTAATTATCACACTGTTCCATTTTAAGCAAAAATGATAGTCATAAAAAAAATTCACGGTATACTAGAGCTATAAAAGAACAGAAGGGATGACCTATCACTATGTCAAAAGGATTAAAAATAGTTACTATTGGAGGCGGTTCTAGCTACACGCCAGAACTTGTCGAAGGATTTATCAAACGTCATGCAGAATTACCAGTAAAAGAATTGTGGTTAGTTGATATCGAAGCCGGACGCGAGAAATTAGAGATCGTTGGGGAAATGGCTAAGCGCATGGTGAAAGCAGCTGGCATCGATTGCGAAGTTCATTTGACTCTAGATCGTCGTGAAGCACTGAAAGATGCTGACTTCGTAACAACACAAATGCGTGTGGGATTACTTGATGCTCGAATTTTAGATGAACGAATTCCATTGAGTCACGGGATGATTGGCCAAGAAACCAATGGAGCTGGCGGAATTTTCAAAGCGTTACGGACGGTTCCTGTTATCTTAGAAATTGTCGAAGACATGAAAGAGCTTTGCCCAAATGCTTGGCTAATCAACTTTACTAACCCAGCAGGCATGGTAACTGAAGCCGTTCTTCGTTATGGAAACTGGGACAAGGTTGTTGGACTTTGTAACATTCCGGTTAATGCGGTCTTTGAAGAAGCTGACATACTTGAGCGCAATCAAAAAGAACTGTTTTTCCAATTTGCTGGGATCAACCACTTGCATTGGCATACAGTAACTGATAACAATGGTCAAAATCTGACAGATGAATTGATTAATCGGATGTATGGCAAAGATGCCACAGGTAAGAGCATTGTAGCGAATATCGAAGACAACAGCTACGTTTATGAGCAAGTTGAAAACCTACACATGGTTCCTTGTCCTTACCATCAGTACTATTATATGACCGACAAAATGTTGGCTGATGAGCTCGAGGATTTCAAGAACAATGGAACTCGTGCTGAAAAAGTTAAACAAATCGAAGCCGAATTATTCGATTTATACAAAGACCCTGAATTAGATCACAAACCACAGCAACTTGCTGAACGTGGTGGCGCTCGATACAGCGATGCGGCTTGTGAGATTATCAACTCTATCTATAACGACAAACGCACAGTTATGACTGTTAGCACTCGAAATAACGGAACTATTAGCGATTTACCAGCTGAATCAGCTGTTGAAGTTACTTGCCTAATCACAGGTAACGGCCCAGTACCATTTACCTTTGGTAGCTTCGAGCCAGAAATTCGTGGCTTACTGCAATTGATGAAATCAATGGAAGAATTAACCATCAAAGCCGCTGTCACTGGTGACCGTGGAACATTGATGCAAGCCTTCACTATGAACCCATTAATCACTAGTGGAACAATTGCTCAAACAGTTATGGACGAATTATTAGACGCCCATAAACAATACCTACCACAATTCACAAACTAATAAAATCAAAGGGAGGAATCATAGCATAAACTGCTTTGGTCCCTCCCTTTTTCGCCATTTAATCATTTATCGGATGTTTGACAAAATTCTACTTCCTTTTGGGTCTTATCCTTTGCTTAGCCTATTTATTTGCCTTAAACTTATAGTGAAGTTCAAGACACTATAGCTTAGTAAAGGAGCTGATACTATGTATAATTCATTTCATTTTGGGAGTGCCTTAAAAGAAACACGAACCTCACAACAATTATCGCAAAAAGAACTGGCTGCCGATATTTGCTCTCAAGCCATGCTTAGTCGTATTGAAAACAACGAAGTTATTCCTAGCGTAATCCTAATGAAACAGCTGTGTGATCGACTTGAGGTCTCATTAGATTATATCCTCGGAACCGATTATGAGCTATCATCCACAACTACTGAAGAAAAAAATGAATGGTTAGCGCTAATAAAATTTTATCATCAAAGTACTCAATACCATAACTTAAAACGAATTATAGATGAGACAGATGTCTTCAAAACTCTAACCACCAAGCAGCAACAACAAGAATATTATTTTTATCAAGCCTGTTGTGACTATTATTTTAACCCTTATAGCCCACAGGTGCTTGACACGTTTCAAACAGCCTTAGATTTCACCTACCACTTAAAAAAACAACATTTGAGTGATATGGAAATCATCATTCTAAGCGAAATGGGAAAAGTAATAGCCAATCAAGGAAACCCTGGCCGAGGAATCGCCTACCTTAAGCACAGTATGAACGCTTTTTACAATCAAACCAAACAGCGATCTGACAACCAATTAGCTAAAGTTTTTTACAATATTGCCACACTTTATATTGATTTACGTAACTATAAAGAAGCACTGAGTGTGATTAACCAAGGAATCTCATGGAGCAGCCGCTTAAAAAACTATTATTTTCTTGACGAACTTTTTTTGCTAAAGGGAATTATCTTACAAGATCATGACCTAATTGATGATGCCATTAAATTTGTCCAAGTAGCTGAAATTTTAAAAAATATCTCCCACGATGGTCAACAACTAAATGAAAAGAAATTGCAGAAAAACTCTCACAAACCTAGTCTACTAGATTAAGGTTGCAAGTCAGCAAAAACGCTATAATAGAGGCTCTCTAACCTAGCATGCCCCTCCTCAGCTTAATTGCTGAGGTTTTTTTATACAAAAAAAGTCTGGAGCTTCCGATCAGCCCAGACTCACACTTTTAGGTTTACCTCTTTTAGTTACCATTACTAAAAATTAATCCCCTATTACTTTATCATACAAACTAATATCACCTGTTTGACTACTAATTTCAAATGTCCGCGTAGCCTCTCCAGCCTTACTCGGAGTCACTTGATTGACAATGGTCCCCTTATCCGAAGAAATTTTAAACGTAATTGGAGCCATCGGCGATTGAACCCATTTTACCAAACCTGATTGACTCGTAATATTCCCAGCCAACCCAGTATCCTGATCCACAATAATTGATGCCGCATTATTTTTAATCGCCAAGTGACCTTGATTATTCGATGCTACTAACTTTCCACCCGCAATCGAAATCGTCGTGTTTCCTTCCTGACCTTCTAAAACGACCGCATTCGTTTGACTATTGATCACCAAGTCAGCAATATCCGTCTCAGTCACAACAACCTTACCGTCATCACTCTTAAGAGTGGCTTTATGCGCTTCAATCCCAACTAAATTAACAAAGCCATCCACTGTTTCTAGCTCTACATCTCCCTCACCATTCTTCAAGACAATCTTTCCACTACGACTCAAAGCATGGATCTTTCCTTCATAATGATTCATAATCAGATCAGCCGCTTCTGAATGGAACGAAAAATCAGCCACTCGAAAATTATCTGATTTAAACTCCCCTTGCGCTAACTGAATATCTACTTTTTTAGCTGCTAAATCTTGTGCTTGAACATGTGCCGAATTTAAAACAAACTCTACATCAGCCTCGCCCAATTCAATCGGGACATAAAGCACTACCTCTAAAGGGTTGAAGCTAGTAAAGCTATCGAAAACACTGCTCTCACCAAAATCCAATATCAACTCATTTTTTGATTGCTTTTCAAGCTGAGCCAACATCTTCTTAGCTTCTGATTTTCCTCTCCCTCTGATTTCAAGCTTGATCGTTGTATCATTGGTCGGCATCGTAATTAAATCAATCGGAAAATCACTTTTTATTTTTACTAATTTTAGCTCGTTCTTTTTCAACTTAACTGTTTGACTCAAGATCTTCCCTTGATAGAAAAATTGCCCACTCACAATGCTTCCTACAGTCGCAATAACCAAGCCGATAAATAAAAAAGACATCAAGAGCATTCTTTTAGTTAATCCTTCACGATATCGCTCCTTTTTTGAACGGTTAATTAAAGTCAAGCCAAAACCAACTGACAGGACAATCATCACTGGAATGAATGCAATATGGCCTTCTCTCACAAGCTCTAGTCCCAGATAACATAGCGAAAAAAGCCCCAGACACACTAAAATAATCTGCAAGAGTATCGTTAGAACCTGCTGTACCCGCTCATATATCCCATAAACACGCTCTTTTCTTTCTTGTAAATAGACAAGCTTTACATCCTCAATTGCCACAACATCTGTTTCAGCTGTCAACGCCGTATGAAGACGCTGCTCCTCATAGAACTCCTCTACCAGCTCCGCTGGAGAGCCTAATTTTTCAATTATTTCCTCTTCATTCAACCCTTTCTCAAGTTGAATTTGGATATGTTCCATCAAATCTTCTTTAATATCATAAAAGGCCTCGCTGTCTCCTTTAAGAAACATCGACTCCATTTCAGTAAAAAATTGGTCAATCCTGCTCATTATCTTCCTCCTCGCGTAAAAATTTAACGTTCTGTACAAAAATATCCCATTCCTCTGTTAGCAGCGTTAAGTACTCGCGCCCTTCATCAGTCAACGAGTAATACTTTCTTGCTGGCCCACTCGAGGATTCTTTTAAATACGTCCCGCAATACCCTTCCTTCACTAAACGACGTAAAACAGGATAAAGCGCCCCTTCTGTAATTGAAATATGCTGATCAATCCGCTGAGTTAATTCATATCCATAGCGGTCTTTCCTTTGTAATGAATAAAGGACACACAACTCCAACACGCCTTTTTTAAACTGATTCGTATTTTTCAAAATCTGATGGTCCTCCCATTCACTAGCTATCTCCAGCACAAGTCTCACCTCCTATTATAACAAACTTTGCTTGCCATACAATAAAAGAAGCGACACTCATCTATTATAACTGAGTGCCGCCATCTATCATAGCTTATTATTTAATTTTGAAGTCAACTTTTGAACCGTCAAAATATTTCACTTTGAATGAAAATTTTTTGAAGTTTTTGTTAACGCCTAATTTGCTTGTTACATGGTTAGCAATTTGTGCTTCAGTCATGTTGTTAACATCTAGACCGTTTAAAACATTGATAACTACAGCTTTAGCAGCATCGCCTTCAACTTTTTGTCTAGTCGCTTCATTTTCGTATTTAGCTTTGATTTGACCGTTGCTCTTAACATCCAAGTCTAAATCAACATCTTGGTTTTTAGCTTTGTAGTCTAATTCGATGTCGATTTCTTTAATACGTCCATCGATACCAGTTGATGGTTTTTCGATTTCAGGTACTTCAACCTCTGGTACTTCAACTTCTGGTGTTGATGGGTCTAAGATTACTGATCCTAGGTTTACGCCTTGGTAGTTAGCGTTGTGTACAAGAACAACTTTCAATTGCATACCTAAAGTGTTAACCATTGTTTTCAAGATTCCTTGAGTTTGGTTGGCACTTAATGTTACACGTTGGCTGATTTTTTTAGCTTGATCAGCTGTGTAGCCTAATTTTTCCCAAGTCGCAGCTTGTTTTAATTTATTGTATACTTTTTGTACGTTAGCAGTTGTCAAGTTAACGCCTGTTGCGCTATTCAAATCTTCTGCTGTAAATGCCATGATTGTTTCGTAAGCAGATTCAGAAATAACTGTTGCTGCAGATGCTTCGTGAGCTCCTACTGTTAAAGCTGATGCTCCGATTGATAATACCATAGTTGATGCTAATGCTAAATGTGCTAATTTTTTTGTAAACATAATGTTACCTCCGTAAGTTTTTATTTTATTTTAATACTGATTTACAAACACTACTATACATTCTACAGTACTGTTTTGTCAACTGTTTTAGTTTTGAGTAAAAAACCACCTAAACTGCGTATTATCGATATTAATCGACAATTTAGCTAAAAAAAGGCAAAAAAAAAATTATTTTTCTTCTTTTTTTAGTTTTTTTTATAAAAAAGAGAGCAAATTGTGACATTGCTCTCCCGATTCCCCTATTTAAATTGTGCTTGATAAAGTTCATAATAACGACCACCTATAGATAATAACGTTTCATGTGTGCCTCGCTCGACAATTTCCCCCTGATCCATAACTAAAATCATGTCAGCATGATGAATGGTTGACAAACGATGAGCAATCACTAAGGATGTTTTTTGTTCCAGTAAATTATCAAGAGACGTTTGAATATGACGCTCCGATTCATTATCTAAAGAAGCGGTTGCTTCGTCTAAAATAAGAATTGGCGCATTTTTTAAAAAGACCCGAGCAATTGCAATCCGTTGCTTTTGCCCACCTGACAGTTTAATTCCTCGCTCACCAACTTGAGTCTCGATCCCTTTTGGTAGAGAAGCAACAAATTCAGTCAACTTGGCCGCTTCTAGTGCCACCATTAGCGATTTTTCCGACGCAGTAGGTGAACCATACGAAACATTTTCGCGGATAGTTCCATCTATCAATTCAATATCCTGAGACACAATTCCAATCTGTTGTCGCAAAGAAGCCAACGAGTACTCGCGACTATCACGACCATCAATCACTATTTTTCCTGCTGTCGGATCGTACAATCTCGTCAACAATCGTGTCGTCGTAGTCTTACCTGAGCCAGAAGCCCCCACCAGAGCCGTCACCTTCCCACGTGGCAAGTCAAAGGACAAATCTACTAAAATCGGCTGCCCTTTTTCATAACTAAACGCAACTCCCTCAAATCTAATTCCCTCTTTCAGACCCGTCAGCTCAACAGGATTAACAACATCCACAATTGCTGGCTGCACCTCATATAATTCCATAATCCGTTCATAAGACACGATAGACTGTTGGAAACGACTGACCATTTGAGTGAAGGATCGAACAGGATTTTGTAGCAGCTTTAAATAAGCCAAATATGCCACAATGTTCCCCACTGTTAATTCTCCTTTAAACACTTGAATAGTCCCATACCCTAAAACAATCGCCATCCCAATATAGTTGATAAAATCAATGGAGGGTGAAAACAAACTTTGATAACGCATCGCACTTAAGTAATGTGCCTTATTTTCTTCATTAAGATCACTAAATTGCTTCGTTTCATACTCTTCTGTCGCAAAATTCTTAATCAATAAAACGGATGTTAGACTCGTTTGTAAGTGATTGTTAATTTTAGCTGTTGACTGCCTAACCTGCCGAAAAGCCGCTTTAATATGCCGACTAAAGAAATAGTTCAACCCATACAAAAAGGGAAAAGTTAAAGAAATCAACGCAGTTAAACGCCAGTCCTTCATTAACATAAACCCTAAAACAAAGACAAACGTCAAGACATTACTAAATAAGCGTAATGTCGTCGGCGAAATTAAATCCTGAATCGTTTTGATATCACCTGAAAAACGAGTCATCAAATCGCCCGTTTTTTGAGTTTCAAAGAAATTAAAATCTTGCTTCAACACGTGTCGATACAAGTCTTCCCTCAACTCGACAATAGCCGTCTGACTGATATGACTCATAATATAAGTTGAAAGATAGCTCAACACTCCCAGTGCACTAGCAAACCCCACCAACATAGCAATTGTCAAAGCTAATTGAGAAACCGACTTGCTAGGAATAATCACATCAATAATTCGCTGAGTCAACTGGGGAATGCTAAACTCAAAAAAAGCAATTAAAAGTAACGATCCCATACTTAGCACAAGCATCGGCCACTGATTGACCACTCGTTTAAAGATAAAGCTGAGCATTTGTCTAACAGAGCTCTGACTTTCCTGTTTTTCCATCCACACCTCTCCTTTTGACTTAAATAAACAGCTCATTGACACCAATATATTCTTATGATTACCATATGTCAATTACTAATGTTCTCTCTATTAAGAATACCACGTAATCAAATTGAGTCCGAGAAAAGTGTTCTTACATTCTAATCTAGCCCTCTCTCAAAAAAAGAATCGTTTTGACACAAACAATTATTAATCGGCGGTAGTCTCGCTCTCAGTTTGATTATTGGTAAACTAATTGCTGTCACAAGCATTTGGACGACCATCCCACAGAACTATCTAAACAGCTCTCTCAGCGCTTTAATTAATTCTAGTGGCTTCACTATTTTATTAATGCTAACAATTTATGCTCTTAGTAGTTTAATTGGCTTATTACTTGGCGAATGGCTAACTGGTGTCTTAACAATCGCTGGATTTTGGTGGACAATTACATTCTTTCTTAGCTCGTTAACTGATTTTTTTAATCTATTTTACAGCTTAATCACAGGAGCTGACCCTGAAATAGGGTATTTTCGCTCGCCGTTAGACGGCTTTATTTTTACACTATCAAGCACCTCTGTTAAGATAGGACCGTTTATCCTCCTTACCCTTGTCAGTGTTGGTTCTTTACTAATTGGGCAGTATGCTTTCCAAAAAATATCGCTTGAAACTAACAATCAGTATTTACTTTTCAATAAACTACGTCGCCCTATACTTTGGCTGTTCGTCTTTTATGCTAATATTGTTCTGAATAACAGTTTAATTATTATTAGTAGAGATTCAGACCCCATCAGTCTTTGGTATGTCGTTCAGTCTCTTGTAATTGTAAGTGGTCTTGCCTATCTAGTTGGTCATATTGTGATCTATCGCCGCTTCTCATTTAGAAAAAGGCTTCCTGATCTAAGGGAGGTAGGTTAGCCGTTCTTTTAGCAACGACCTTCGTCATAATGACTCTAAACTTTTTAGATTTTATGACTAATCAGGAACGGTGGCAAATCCTTTCAAACATGAAAACAATACAAAACACCAACCACAGGATTTTTATTCTCCACTCCTGTGATTGGTGTTTTTATATTATTCATTAAACTAAACTAATCTATCCAGATCATACTCAAAGCCATTGTTTTGACTTAATTCTTTATAAAACTCCCCACTCTTTTTGATTGTACGCTCTTGCGTTTCCAAATTGAGAGAGACTAACCCGTAACGATTTTTGTAAGAATTAATCCATGACCAACAATCAATGAATGTCCAAAGATGATACCCTTTAATCTGACAACCAGCCTCAATCGCTTTCCATAAGTACGCCAAATGATCCTTAATGTAATCAATTCGATAGGTGTCAATCACTTGCCCATATTCATCCATGAAACGTTCTTCATCTGCTACACCCATCCCATTTTCAGAGATAAACGATTCAATATTACCATAATTGTCCTTAATATCCAGACATAAATCAAGAATGCCCTTTTCATAAATTTCCCAACCTCGATACTCATTCATACGACGCCCTGGCATAATATGATGATCGAAGAACCAATCAGGTAAAAAAGGTCCTTCAGGGTTAATAGCCGTTAAACGCGCCTTGACACGTCGTGGTTCATAATAATTCAATCCTAAGATTTGAGCCGTATTCCCCGCAATACAAACCAAATCAGCTTCATCCGTATCTGCTGGTAATTGATCGTACTCCTTCAACAATGTCACAAGTTTTTCTGGAAAAACACCTTTAACCATCGGATCAAGAAAACTTCTTGTGTAGAATAAATCAGCCACTTCAGCAGCTTTCAAATCGGCAGCGTTTTGACTTCGAGGAAATGTCGGACTTAAATTTAAAATAACCCCAATTTTACTTGTTAATTGATGCTTTTTGAATGCTTCAATCGCTTTGGCATGAGCTAAAACAGTAAAATAGGCCGCTTGAGCTCCCCGTTTAAAATCAATGATATTAGGGTAATGAAAATCCTCTAAATATGAGCCTAAAATTGGGCCCAGTGGCTCATTAAACGTAAACCAATGATAGACTAAATCGCCAAATTCTTTGAAGCAAGTGTCGGCAAAATTAACGTAAGCATCTACAACGTCTCTAGACTCCCACCCGCCTTGATCTTGCAGAGCCGCAGGCATATCAAAGTGATAAAGATTAGCAAAAACCTTTACGCCATTACGAGTCATCTCAGAAAATAAGTCTCGATAAAAGGCAATTGCCTTAGGATTGACTTGTCCTACCCCATCATTTGGAAACATTCTAGCCCAAGAAATCGATACCCGGAAAGAATTATGTCCCGTTGCTTTCATAAGTTGCACATCTTCTTTATATCGGTGAATATGATCAGTCGTTACCTCCGAGCTTATTCCCTTATAAAATCGATAAGGTTGCTCTTTATACCAACGTTCCCAAACGGTTTCTGCCTTACCAGTTTCACCACGCCCTTCAGCTTGTTCTGCTGACCAAGCTGATCCCCACCAGAAATCATCTGGAAATGCTAAGTGTTCCATCTTCATAATAAGCCTCCTAATATTATTAGCCAGAGTAATCACAATCGTCAACAACTAACATGATTGTGCCTCTTAATCTCTTTGTCAATTTATAATATCACTCTTAAAAACAAAAAGAAATACTTATTATAAAAAATATATAACTTTTATTTTAGAAGTGTTTTTTTTGGTGGAAATGATACGTGTTTTTATGCTAAAGTATAGTAGTGAGTATATCTATTAAACGGAGTGGGTGAAAAAATGAAAAAAATTCCAAAATACATGGAAGTTTATTTAGACACAAAAGACAAGATCATGAAAGGGCACTATCAAATTGGGGATAAATTACCAACCGGCGATGAACTAGCTACCTCATTTAACACTAGTAAGCTGACAGTAAAAAAAGGCTTAGACATGCTAGTAACAGAAGGGGTTATCAGAAGTCGAAGTGGATTTGGAACGGAGGTTCTCAGGACTCCAATTGATAATTCTAAAGTTTTCGGCCCCAATGAAGGTCTTTTTAGTGTCGTGGGAGAAGAACATGTTGACTCAGAAATTCATACCTTCTCGATTGAGTTACCTTCAGAAAAAACGGCAGAAATGTTGAAAATCAGTTCAAAAGATTATGTCTATAATATTATCAGGAGTCGATTTATCGATCGACAACCCTATTCGATTGAACAAACCTTCATGCCTTTATCCGTCATCCCGGGACTAGAGCCTAAACACTTAAAAAAATCAGTTTATGCTTATATTGGAGATGAGTTAAATTTAGAAATAAAATCATCTCATATCTGGATAAAAGGTGATTTAGCAACTGATTTTGATGCGCGAATTTTAGCCATTGATACAGGTGATTTCATGATTGAAGTGGATAAGGTCGTTTCCTTAGCATCTGGAACACCGTTTGAATATTCCCTGTCTCGCCACATATACAAAGATTTTATTTTTGAAGCTGTTTTTGTTGAAAACTAAATATTTTTTCTAACCACAAAATTATTAGTCTTATTTTGTGGTTTTCTTTCTTGAAAAATACAAAGATATACATCTTTTTAAAAAGATATTTACTTTCTTTTAGAAATGATGTATTATTTGGTTACGAACGAAGGAATCGTTTGCAGAAAAGTAAAGATGAGGAGAATTGAAATGGAGAAGACGAAAAAAGACGTCATTTTTGAAAAATTTGGCATGATTGCAACTAAAATCGGCAATCAAATCCACTTACGGACATTACGTGATGCCTTCGCAACTTTTATGCCATTTATGATGTTGGCAGGCTTTGTTACATTGATCAATTATGTTATTTTGGAACCAACAGGCTTTATGGGGAAAATTATCAACCCAGATACCTTAACAACCATACAAGAGATTGGAATATCGATTGGAAATGGGACTTTAAGTATCACGACGTTATTAGTAGTTGCTGCTGTCTCTTATCACATGTGTATCAGTAGAAATTATAGTAACCAAATTGCAGCTGTTTTAGTTGCCATCTCAACATTTGTTGTTCTAACCCCAATGAAAACACTCTTTATGCCAGAAAATGCTAGTAAAGCTATCGAAGTAACTGGTGTCATTCCCGTCTCTCATACAGGCGCATCAGGTATGTTTGTTGGAATTTTTGTTGGACTATTAACAACTGAACTTTTTATTAAATTATCAACCAATGAAAAATTACAGATTAAACTGTCAGGAAATATTCCGCCAGCAGTCTTAAAGTCCTTTAACGTATTAATCCCTATTATGATTACTATTACCTCATTTGCTATTTTCTCATTTATTATTAATCAACTGTTCAATATGGATGTTAACGGATTGATTACTAAAATTATCACGGGACCATTAAGTAAAATCACGACTGGTTTACCAGGCTTCTTACTAATTACTTCCATTGCCAATTTATTCTTTGGTTTCGGGATTCATCAAGCCGTTATTTCCGGTTCTTTACTAGACCCATTCTTAATTCAAAACATGCAAGAAAATATGGCCGCGTATGCTAATAAAACAGAGATTCCTCACATCATCAACATGGCATTCAAAGATACATTTGCTGTTATGGGTGGTTCTGGGAATACGATTGCTTTACTACTTGCCATTTTTATCTTCAGTCGGCGCCAAGACTACAAGGATTTTGCTAAATTATCAGTAGCACCAGCCGCTTTTAACATTAGTGAACCAATCATTTTCGGTCTACCAATTGTTTTTAATATCAGCTTAATCATTCCCTTTGTTCTCGCTCCAATATTTTCACTGACAGTCGCATATTTCGCTACAGCAGCAGGGCTAATTAATCATGTGGTCGTTCAAATTCCATGGACAACGCCACCCGTTATTTCTGGTTTCTTAGCAACTGGTGGCGACTGGCGAGCAGCCGTCCTACAAATTTTAATCATTATTGTCAGTGTCTTTATCTACCTACCATTTCTCAGAGTAGATGAACAAGTAACGGCGAAAATGGCCGCTAAATAAAAAATAAATGCTAAACTAAAAAGGCTGTGACATAAATCTGTCACAGCCTTTTTAAACTACTTACTAACGTTTCTTATGCCAGACAAAGTAGATAACCAGTGCCATCAAGGCCACGCCAATCCCTATCATCGATAGCATTGTTTCATTAATTAATGTAGAGATAACTAAGTAACCTCCACCACATATTCCCAATATCGGTATCACTGGATATAAAGGAGTCTTATATAAACTCTCATCTCTAGGATATTTTTTCCTGAGAATAAAAATCCCAAATACTGCCATCGTGAAGAAAACCCAGACAACAAAAACAACAATATTCGTCACAGAATCAAATGTTCCAGATAAAATATAAAGAATAGTTAACACAATTTGCAAGATAATAGCACCAACTGGCGTATTACGTTTAGGTGAGATTTTCCCTAAAAATGTATGAGCAGGTAACAGCTTGCGATTCGCCATCGGTAAAATATAGCGCTCATTATTCATCATTTGGGCATTCATCGTCACAACACTAGAGACTAATACCCCTAATGTGATTAGAGTAGCACCTGCCTTACCAAATAATTTCTCTGCTACCACTACCCCAATATTCTCTGAAGCGGCAACTGTCTGAGGATCTATCGTTCTAAAAATCACAAAGTTAAATAACGCGTAGACTGCAATTACAAATGACAAAGAGAAAATAATTGCTTTAGGAAGATTTCTATTTGCTTCAACCAGCTCATCCCCTAGTGCCGCAGTAGAGATCCAACCATCGTAAGCATATAGCGCACCAATCAAGGCACCTGATAATGCCAAAGTTTTGCCATCGCCAACTAATGACATATTAATCGCACCAGGTATGCTCCCTTTAAATAAACCAATAGACAAAATCGCCGCTATCGGTATCAGTTTTCCAATAGTCCCTACTACCTGCAACTTCATTGCCCCTTTTGTTGACAGATATTGAATTAATCCAAACAATAAAATCACACCTATAGACAACGCTTTCATAACGGTGGCAGACATATCCACAAAATATGAAGCAAATGTCGAGAAAGCAATCGCACTTGCTGCTGGCCCCGCTGCACCGGATACAACAATCGTCACCACGCCATAAACAAAACCCGTTGCCTCGCCAAATAGCTCCGTCAAATACGTATACATCCCACCTAATTTAGGAATATAGGCAGCAATCTCTGCAATGGTCAACGCAGCACACAATGAAATAAATCCCGCAGCAATCCAAACTAAAATGGCCATTCCCGTTGAACCGGATGAAGCTAAAACAGACGATGGTTTTAAAAAGACGCCCGTTCCAATAACAAACGAAACCCCGAACATAGTCGCTTCAAAAAGACTTAAATTTCGTTGCAATTTCCCTTGCTCTACGTTGTTTGATTTCTTCTTATTCTCATCCACTAAGCATACAACCTCCCATTTAATCTCAATTTTTTTTGAACTGAGTAATGAATTTTGACAAAAAATAATTAAGTGATAGTCTACTCAACTCAACGTAAGTTTATCACTATATAAATGTAACCGATTTCAAAAAATGAATACTAATTATTCTTTTTTTGAAACTTTAACTCTATTTACTGAGATAGACTTGGAGGCAAGTGATAGTTATTTTGGCAGACGTAGCATAATGAATAGTAAAAGGAGAAGGTTATGTATACAACTTACAAAGAACTGGCCCATAAAATGAACTTGGCCAAACGCATTGAAGAGATTACCATTGAATTAACAAAGGTTCTAAGCGTATCTGAAACAAAAGGTGAAATTGATGTCAGCAACAAGGTAATTGAGATTCTCTCTAAGCTAGACTACTATAAAAAAAATCCACAGGATCTCTATTTGCAGGATATTCCGACAGATATCCACAGACGAAAAAATGTAATCGCTATTTTGCGTGGTAAAAAAGGAAACAGTAAAAAAGCCGTCACTTTATTGGGTCACACTGATACAGTCGGTGTTTCTGATTATGGCGACCTAATTGACCTATGTACCAGTCCCTATGAATTGACGAAAAAAATGTCAGAAATTAAACATGAACTACCAGTCGATGTCCAAGAAGATATTGATTCAGAGAATGAAAAATACATTTTTGGTAGAGGTATTTTTGATATGAAGAGCGGGGATGCGGTGATTATCGCCTTGATCGAAGCTCTTTCAAAAGACATCGAAAATTTTGAAGGCAACCTTATCTATACTGCCGTATGTGATGAAGAAGTTAGTTCTGTTGGGATGTTTGCCGTGGTTCCTGAACTTAACCGAATTCGCCTAGAAAATGACTGGGAGATACTAGGTATGATTGACACGGACTACATGACCCATGAATTTCATGGAGACGAAAAGAAATACGTTTATGTGGGAGCCGTTGGAAAGCTTATGCCCTCTTTTTATGTGGTAGGGAGAGAAACCCATGTTGGCGAAGCCTTTAATGGACTTGATCCCAACCAGATCGTCGCGGAATTAACCAAAAAAATAAATCTTAACCCTGAGTATTGCGACATTGCCGAAGGACAGGTCACACTACCACCAATTACATTAAAGCAACGAGACTTAAAACCAGAATATACCGTTCAAAGCGCTAAAACCGCCAATCTTTTCTTTAACTATGCCACACACATTAGCACACCCGATCAGGTGCTAGAAAAGATGGTTACTGCTGCTCAAGAATGTATGGATACAACGATTGATGACCTGAATTCACACTATAAAAAATTCTGTGAGCTATCTGGCATCGACTACAAAAAGTTGCCGTGGAAAACAAAGGTCGTAACCTATACAGATTTATACAACCAAGTAAAAGCAGAGTTGGGAGATAAACTCGATCAGATTCTTGAAGAATTCACCACAGAAAAACTAGCGGATACCACGTTAGATGATCGAGATTTCGCGCTCTTATTGGTTGAAAAAATCCATAGTCTTTGGTCTCACCGAGAGCCTGTTGTGGTGGTTTATTTCAGCCCACCTTACTACCCTCATATCTTTATTAATGGAAAAAATGATAAAGAGAAAAATTTATTAAATGCCGTTAAGTCCGCTGTTGCCGAAACAGAAACTGACTATGAGCTGGTCTATAAAAACTTTTTCCCTTATATCGCTGATATTAGTTTTGCAGCAGCACCTACTGACAAAAAAATACTCGAATCATTAAAAGGTAATATGCCTGGGTTCGGACAAAAGTACATCATGCCAATTGACGAAATGTCTAAATTAGATCTGCCTGTTTTAGATATCGGACCTTTTGGTAAAGACGCTCATAAATATACGGAACGACTAGAGACTAACTATTCCTTTGAAGTGACACCAGAACTCGTCTATAGAACCGTGATGAATTTATTATTGGCGTAACCGCAACATTAACCAAATAGAGGGTGAGACATGTCTCACCCTCTATTTGATTTAACTCCCCTCTAAAAATAAGTGATAAGTTTGTCTGCTATCAGTTTCATCATCAATAGATGAGCGGGATAGAACCAATAAAAGAAATATTTCATATTAATTCCTCGCTCATTATTATAAAAAAAGATAATCACTATACTAGCCGAACCAAGTAAAAAAGAGGGGTCAATCAGCGCCTGAAATGAATAATCAAGCCCGCAGATATACGCGATAACAGGAACAGATAAACACTTCCCCCATAACTTATCTTTAAATAGATAGAAAGATGTTATCAAAAAGATCCCATAATACCACCCATCAACATGCAGAAAATAAGTAATCATCGCCGCAATTAGAGAAAATAAAATGGCCAGCCACCAATTGTTATCATACCTTTTTATTAACGCTAATAATCCCACACCTATAGCTAATGTAAACAACACATTTTGCCCTTGCCAATCAATTATTTTCCCTGTAAGCGACCAATCGTAAATTGGCTCAGATACAAACCCAAAACCCATGAGAACAAGACCATATCTTTTCCAATTTTTCGTGTGACAAAAGCCTTCCACTAATAAAAAACAAAACAAAGGCAATGCTAAGCGTCCAACAATCGCACAACTTTCAGTTACTAGTAGCAACCACGAAAATTGTTGATCTGTAAAATAGCTATAAGGAGCATTCATAATCCCCCCATTCATTAAGACAATTTTTCCAAAATGATCAATCAGCATAGAGGTTAGGGCGATGAGTTTTATACTACTACCGCTTAAAAATTGTTTACTCATTTTTATTATCGACTGATAAACGTCACTTTACTTATTAGAAATATTAACTTGATATGACAAGCTAATTATTTTTTCCTGATAATTATCAGCCGTAAGCCGAATTTCATAGGATGATTTTTCAAGTATTATCGTTTGTTGATCTTCAATGTGATCGTTCTTGATTTCATAAACCACCCGCTTAGAAGCACCATCAATTATGGTCATCCCTAAATTACCTGAATCAATGTCTCCAATGATTCGAATCGTCACTTTACCAGATTTAGGTAATGAAAAATGGCCAGTTCCAATCACTACTTCTTCGTCATCACTCGAGACATTTAACGTCTGACTGTCATTCATATCAAATGATATCGTAGTGATTGATTGTTGATACTTATAAAATAGGGCTCCTGTAACTAGTATAGTCAGTGCCAATCCAACAAAAAGAAAAAGCAAAACATGCTTCTTTTTCTTTTCAGAATCAATCTGTTGAACTAAGTGACTATCCTCTTTTAGTAATTCATCTATTGACAGACTAAATGTCTCACTTAATTTTACAAGTATTTCTAAGTCCGGATGACTTTTTTCATTTTCCCAGTTAGAAACAGTTTGTCTGGTAACATTAAATAACTCAGCAAAAGATTCTTGACTAAGATTATTGTCTTTCCGGATTTGAACTATTTTTTCTCCTAATTTCAATTCAGTTATTCTCTCCTTTCAAATTCAGTCTCTCATAGCAGATAATTAATAACTATCAACTAGAGCAGACAAGCTAGCAAACTTCTCTTGCTAATCCGCAAAATCCCTTTGCAATCCTTACTTTTACTGTATTTTAAAGTAAAATAATGAGAAAAGATAGGAAAAAAAATAATTCTGGATCATTCAGTATTTTTCATCTCAGGTAGCACCATCAATAGATGATAATCTGTTAACATTCACTATCTTTTAAATAGACCGTCAACCATCTACCGTTCTATTTCGCTATAGTGGTTACTTAAAATAGATATTCATATTCGATCTTCTGCTTCTTGTTCTTATATATATTTAGTAATGGTCTTTCGATTTATCCCTACCGCACTCACATAGTAGCCTTTCAACCAAAATCATCGATTTCCATAACTGTATTTAAGATTCCCATGGCGCTCATGAATATGACTCATCACAGCACTTTTACCTTTCAAGATATCCATTAATCCTTTCTGGAAAGGTGGAATTTCCTATACAAAATTATTTCATCTCCATACTGCCAACATTAACAATAACGACAATGACAACAGACTTCTACATCTAATCTTTATGCATATGTCACTTACTAACACGATGAAGTATGTATAGTTATCCTTATAACCAAAGCAAGCATTTCATTATGGCATGCTCTAAAAATATCAAAAATCGACTAAAAAATCAAAATCACTCTGAGGAGATATTTCTGAGTGTGAGACAAAAGTCTCACACTACTTTTATTTAACGTACGTTATGTGATAAACCCACTCCAAAAGTCTGCTCACTACGTCTTACTACGCTTCACTTCGTTGTCCTAAACTTCTAAGCAACTAAAGTTGCAAAAGTTTAAGGCTCGGCAATTTCTCAAAAAAAACGACTTTATGTCTCAGTTTCTTCACATTACATATCATTCTTCATAATCATAGAGAAACAGACTAAAACCAATATATAAAGATTTTAGTCTGTTTTTGATTCTATCTTATCTGTAAAATTCTTCTACTGATTTTTTAGTTTTCTGTTCAATTACTTCTATATTAGAAATTAACTCTGAGATAATTTTATCTACTGGTTTTATTTTAGTAAGCATCCCAGAAATTTGTCCTGCCATAACACTTCCATTTACTATATCTCCATCATGAACGGCTCTAGCTAAAGAGCCTAAAGTTAATTTCTCTAATTCTTCTCGTCCTATATTCTGATACTCCATCTCCAAAAACTTATCTGTCAATTCGTTGCTAATACACCTAACTGGTGCATGATTAGTTCTACCTGTTACAATCGTTGAATTGTCTCGAGCAGCTAGAACAGCTTCTTTATAACTTTGAGCAACCGGACATTCTTCAGCTATTAAAAAAAGTGTACCAAGCTGAACTGCGCTTGCGCCCAAAGTTAAAGCTGCGACAATACCACGACTATCTGCAATTCCACCTGCTGCAATAACGGGTATTGATACTGAATCTACTACCTGTGGTAATAAAGACATAGTAGTACTCTCTCCTACATGCCCTCCAGCTTCTGTTCCTTCAGCAATAATAGCGTCTACTCCTAGAGCTTCCATTTTTTGAGCTATTTTCACTGTAGGAACAACAGGCATAACAATAAAATTTTCTTTTTTTAATCTCGGCATATATGGTTTAGGTGTACCAGCTCCAGTTGTAACTATTTTCACATTTTCATCTACTAAAACATCAATAATCTCATTAATATTATCCATCATCAACATCAAATTAACGCCAAAAGGTTTGCTTGTTAATTCTTTGCATTTTTTTATTTCTTCTCTGACTTCATTAGCACTCATTCCACCAGATGCTATTATCCCTAATCCACCGGCATTTGAAACTGAGCTAACCAATTTATATCTAGAAATTTGTGCCATTGCACCTTGAAAAATTGGATATTTAATGTTTAATAATTTTGTTATCTGATTCATTTTATAATAACCCCAATCTTTTATCATAATTTAAGCTAGCATTGATATAACGGAGCATATTCCAGCCGTTCTGCTTATTTTTTACTTAAATACTGCTAAGCGTTTTTCAGTAAAAGCTTCCATTCCTTCTTTTTGATCTGGGTGTGAGAATCCCAGCCCAAAGCGTTGCGACTCAAATGATAAAGCTGAGTGTAAATCCATATTCATCCCCTCATTAACAGATACCATACAATCTTTAATTGCCGAAGCACTATTTTTAGTTAAATTTTGACATTTTTCTACAACCGCTCCTAAAAAGTCTTCTTCTTCAATAATCTCTTCGATTAAACCAATTTTTAACGCCTCTGGAGCTTTAATATTATTTCCAAATGCTAATAAATATTTTGCTTTACTTCTTCCTATTAATCTTGGCAATCGTTGTGTACCACCAAAACCTGGCGTTACTCCTAAACCTACTTCTGGTTGTCCAAAAACTGCTTTAGGACTAGCAAAACGTAAATCACATGCCATTGATAATTCACATCCACCACCTAAACAATAACCATTAACAGCCGCAATAACTAATTGAGGTAAACTTTCCAATCTTCCAAAAACATATTGCCCAAATTGAGAAAATGCTATTGCCTCTTGTGGTGTCATATTAACCATTTCCGTTATGTCAGCTCCTGCTACAAATGATTTCTCCCCTGCTCCAGCTACGATAATAGTTTTAAGATCTTCTCGCTTCTCAACTAAATCAATTATAGTTAATAAATCTGTTAATACTGCTTTATTTAAAGCATTTAAAGCTTTAGGACGATTAACTTTAATCACTCCAATTGTATCAATTATTTCTAATAAAACATATTTTTCTTCCAATTTTTTCACCCCTTATTAGATAAATCCTTTTTCTCTTAAATCATTAATTTTCTCAACTGGATAATTTAGAATTTTTTTAAGAATATCATCTGTATCTTGTCCTAAAGAAGGTGCTCCACGCCAAATTTTTCCTGGATTACCACTTAATTTCGGAGCAATACCGAATGCTTCAACTTCTTTTTGGCTTGTTTGATCCACATAAGTAACAAAATTATTGCGTGCTCGGTAATGGCTATCTTTCACACAATCTTCAGCTGTATATACTTTAGACGCTGCAACTTTGAATTTTGATAACTGAGTCACAATTTCCCCAGCACTTCTTTCTTTACACCATTCTGTAATCTCTTTATCTAATTCAATTCCCTTGGAAGACTCTAAGGCTACTTGCCCATTGGCACACTCATCAAATATAAAATAATCAATATCAAAATCAACAGCTTTCATAAAGCGTCGATAAACTGCCTCTCCAAATGCTGCAATAGCAATATATTCATCATTTTTATCTAAGAATAGTCCATAAGGTTGGAATGCTACTGATTTAGTTCCTGTTCTGGTACGATTCACTTCATTCTCTGTATATGTAACAAATGTATCAGCCATAATTCTTGCATTAGCCTCAAATTGTGCCACATCAACAACCTGACCTTTTCCTGTTTTTAACATATCAAAGTATGCAGCTAAAACACCAAATAAACAATGCATACCTGAAATATAGTCACTTGTCCAAGGTTTGGTTAAAGCTGGCATAGATGGTTCTTTATCTCCGTTTAAATACATAAAGCCACTATAAGCTTGACCAATCATGTCATAAGATGCACGACCTAGTACTTCTGGATCACCGCCAAATTCAGGATGCCCAAAACCACTCACATGTGCAATAATTAATTTAGGATTGATTTCTAACAGATCTTTGTCATAAATTCCTAATTTTTCTAACCAAACCATATTTTCCATGAAGATATCTGAATTTTTAATTAAATCAAAGAATAATTCTTTAACTTCTGGATTATTTAGATTACTTTCTAAAGTCAAACTTAATCGGTTTCGCCCCTCTTGCATCCAGGTTGTACTAACACCACTTTTATCGGAAAACGGTGGCATAAATCGCCAAGTATCTCCGACATCAGGTCGTTCAATATGAATAACTTCTGCTCCAAAATCAGCTAGCATCGCTCCTGCATGTGGCATAGCAACTAGAGACCCCAATGAAATAACTCGTAAGCCTGAAAAAGGACCAAATTTAGGTATAATTGTTTCTCTCGTATTCATTTTACTTTCCTCCTATTTACTATAGTTATAGAATCCTTGACCAGTTTTTACTCCTAAGCGCTTTGCGCTCACATATTTCGTTAGAAGTGGACAAGGTCGATATTTACTATCTTTAAAATCATTGTATAAAACTTTCATAATTGATAAACAAGTATCTAACCCAATCAAATCTGCTAAAGCAAGAGGCCCCATTGGATGATTCATACCTAACGTCATAACTGTATCAATTGCTTCAGGCTGCGCTACATTTTCATATAAGCAGAAAATAGCCTCATTAATCATTGGCATTAATATCCGATTGGAAACAAATCCAGGTGAATCATTTACTTCAACAGGTGTTTTTTTCATTTCAATTGATAGATTTCTAATTTTTTGATAGACTTCATCCGTTGTTAAAAGCCCACGAATAATTTCAACTAGCTTCATTCTTGGTACTGGATTCATAAAATGCATACCAATTACTTTTTCTGGTCGATTTGTTACAGAAGCAATATTAGTAATTGGTAGTGATGACGTATTAGTTGCTAAAATAGTTTTAGGTGGACAAACATCATCTAGTTTTTTGAAAATACCTTGTTTAATAGTCAAACTTTCAGATGCTGCTTCAATTGCTAAATCACAATCTCTAGCATCGTCCAGTGAATCAGAAGCTGTTAAACATAACATTATGCCTTCTACTTCTTCTTTATTTTTCCTTTCTTTTGCTACATCTTTATCTAATCTCTTCTTGATACTTGATAGTCCTTTTTCCGCAAGTTCAATACTAATATCATTCATTAATACCTCACAGCCAGCTTCGGCAGCAACTTGAGCAATTCCTGAACCCATTTGACCTGCTCCAATAACTATAATTTTCATTTCCTAACACTCCATTTCTAGTATTTTCATTTTAATAATCACACTTAACTAAAACCGCATCTCCTTGACCACCACCACTACAAATGGCGGCAACACCATAAGTCATTTTTTGACGTCTCATTTCATGTACTAGTGTTGCAATAATACGTCCACCTGTTGCTCCAATAGGATGACCATATGCAATAGCACCACCATTGACATTCACTTTATTCAAATCATATTTAGCAATTTTCTGACTAACTAATACTACGGCAGCAAACGCTTCATTCACTTCAAATAAATCAATATCATCTACGGTTAAACTATTCTTTTCCAGTAATTTATTTATTGCTTCTCCTGGTGCTGCCGCAATATAAGCTGGATCTAGAGAAACTTGCGCCTGGTCTATGATAGTTGCTATTGGTTTCAACCCTAAATCTTTAGCTTTACTTTCTGACGTCAACACTAAAGCACTTGCGGCATCATTAGTACTTGGAGCATTTCCTGCAGTTACAGTATTATTTGAATCAAACAAAGGTGGCAACTTTTCTAATTGCTCAATTGATGTACTAAATCGTGGAGACTCATCATGAATCATTGTTTTAACTTCTCTTTTTATTTTTATTTCTATTGGAATAATTTCATTTTGAATTCGATTAGCTTCAATTGCTTTTTTTGCTAATTGCTGACTGCGTAAAGCCCATTCATCTTGTTCTTTTCTACTAACACCATATTCAGCAGCTACTTTCCCTCCATGAGTCGCCATATGAACATTGTAATAAGAACACCATAAACCATCTTTAATCATTAAATCTTCACTGCTACTATTAAACATACGCTGCCCCCATCTCATATTTGGCAGAGAAAAAGGACTGTTGCTCATACTTTCCATACCACCAGCAACAACAATATCGGCATCACCACTTCTTATCATTTGATCGGCGGAAGTAACCGCTCGTAAGCTAGAAGCACACACTCTATTAATTGTTTCAGAACCAATTGAGAATGGCAATCCTGCCATAATCGACGCTTGCCTTGAAGGTATTTGTCCAACCCCAGCTTGTAAAACCTCTCCCATAATGACATAGTCAATTTGATCTACAGAAATATTCGATTCTTTAACACTTTCTTTGATAGCTATACTACCTAATTCTGGCGCCGTCATTTTTGATAGTAAGCCTCCAAATTTTCCTATTGGTGTTCGTAATGCACTCAAAATAACCGTTTTTTCCATAAAATAGCCTCCATAACTTATTGTGTAAACCTTTACATAAATGATATGATATAAAGACTAGTTAAACAATTCCGATATTGCACGACATCGTTTCATTTTATTCACTGATTAAAAAATATGATTTGGAGGAGTTTATAATGAACTGGCAACATCTAATGTACTTTTTAGAAGCAGCAAAACAACAAAATTTTAGAATTGCAGCCGACAATCTATATATCAATACCTCTACTTTAAGTAAAGCCATTGCAAGCATCGAAGAAGAATTAGGCCTCCCTTTATTTAAGAAAAGCGGAAGAAATGTGCAGTTGACGAAGTACGGAAAACTCTATCTGGATTATGTTAACTTAGCTCAAAACGATTTAAAGTTAGGTCAAGATATTTTACATAATCTAGCTGAAAAAGAATCTGGAACAGTTAATATTGGAAGTATTTTTTCAGTGGGAGCTCATTATATCCCTAAATTGCTGAAAATATTTCAACAAACTTATCCCGATATTAAAATTAATTTGACTCAGCAGACTACTCAACAAATCTTAGAAGGTATTTTAAATGATGACGTTGATATAGGTTTATGTGGGGAATTTAACTTGGAGAATTTCGAGGATATAAGTCGAGAAAAAATTTTTAATGAAGAAATTGTATTGATTGTACCTGAAAATCATTCTTTATCCGATAAAAATGAGGTAACTTATCAAGAAATTCGTGATGAAATATTTATAGGCTATAACGATTTAACTGGTTTGAGGATAAATATTTATGATGCCATTAGAAAAAAAGAACATTCTGATTTTGAATTAAAAACTATTTATAAATCAAATGAAGACAACAGTGTTATTGGATTAGTACGAGCTGGCTTAGGTATTGCATTTATTGTAGATGTTCCACACATTGACTTACAAGGACTTAAAAAAATTAAATTATCTGATTTATATATCATACGAAATATCTATTTAGTTTGGAACAATACTCATGAAATTTATGGTAGTACAAAAATTTTTAAGAATCAGATATTAAATACTTCAATAAACCTAAATTATTCATAAAACTCTAAAACAGGTTATTTTATTACTAATTCACAAATAGAAACGCTAGAAAACTCAGTTTGCCATTATGGGAGACTTGACGAAAAATAAGGTAGTTTTCCAAAAAAATAGTACACAATGAAATTAGGTTTGTACTAATGGCTGCAAATTTGAGGAAATATAGGCTAAATAAGCTATCAAACAAGACTAATTCTCCCAATAAACAAAAAAACAGAAGACTGAAAATCATTTTTACGATTTTCGGTCTTCTGCTTTATTTACCTTGAGACTTTTTTCACAGCTCCTTCTTTTTTTGTTTCTTTAAACTTGCGTCCACCCTATATTATTTTTCTAACAAAATCAATTTTAAGAATAACTGACTAACAGGTTCTACTCAACAGCCACTCTCCCCCATTTAATACAGCCCAGTGAAATGAGCAGCAGTACTAAACAAAATAAAGGTAAGATAAGAATAGAGCCTGTGTGCAATAAACTTATCAAGAACGTGCAACTGCTGACAATAAGGTAGTAACCCAAACTTAAAAAAGCACCAGCCGTACCAGCAGCCTCTTGAAAGTTGACCAACGCCAAACTTAAACAGTTAGGTAAAGACATGCCTATTCCGATTAAGATAACCGCTATTCCAACAATATACAACATAACCTGCCACTTCAAAGGAAGTGACAGAAGCCCAACGATACTTAAAAATAAACTGCCAACTAAAGACCATATAATCCCAGTTTCAATGATTTTTTCTGGTAATTGACGAGAGAGCCTCCAATTTGAGCCCCATGCACCTAAGATCGTCGCTGACGCAACTACACATCCCATAAACCCATATTGACTTTGACTAAAATGAAACGTCTCAATAAAAATACCTGGTGCTTCAGAATGGTAACTAAACAACATCCCATTAAATAAACCAATCAATAGACAAAAGCTCACTGTATAGCGATCAGCTAGCATCTTCTTCCCCATGGTAACACATTCCTTTAGCCCAAGAACCTGTCGAGTAAGCTGTGTTTCCGGTAACCGTTTCAAGCTCCAAAAGAGTAAGAACATGCCCATTGCAACTAAAAAAAGAAATACTGCGCGAAACCCATAAAATTGACCGACAACTCCACCTATTAGTGGACCAACTGCTGGCGAAAAGGCTAAAGCAGCGGAAATTTGAGCAAATATCCGATGGCGTTCCGTTCCACGATAATTATCCCGTAAAATGGTTTGTGTAGTAACCGAACCCGTGCTCGCCCCAAAGGCTTGAATAAAGCGCCCAATAAACAGCCAGATAATAGTGGTTGACCCTAAACAAAGCAAACAACCAAGGATATAAATGAAGATTCCGCCATTCATCGCTTTCCGCCGCCCCCAATAATCAGAGCCAATCCCCCAAAAAAACACGCCTAATGCAAAAGCAAAAAAATAGATACTTAACGTCATTTGAGCAACATTCAATGACACCTGATAATTTTTAGCAATCTCTGTTAATGACGGCGTATAAATCGTTTCACTAATTTGTGGAAAACCGACTAAACAGATGAGTAGACCTAAATTAATCGTCTTAGTTTGTGATACTTCGATGTTTTTTTCCATAAAAACGCTCCTAAATTTTTATTAGCTTGGGAAAAAACATCCTTTGTTGGGAAATGGTGGGATCATGATTTTTATCCAGTCGTAAAAATTCATGTATTCACCCCTTTCTATCCTTCTATTTCATTATAGCTTAACTTAATTTTATGGTTAAGTCTATCAAAAGTATTGATTTCATTGAATTTTAATTCTTCATGAAAAAATCAGCTTTATACATTTTCTGCAAAAATAATGAGGAATAAACATTGTTAATTATCAACAAGCTAAACCTAGTAAGTAATCTAATATAGATTGAGCATCCTATCTTGAGTTATTTATTATCATTAGAGAAAAAGTTTATTAATTAGGTTTAATCAAATATAGAAATAAGGGAGCATAGACAAACGAAGACTCACTTCACCTTACTAGTCCCCTTTTGTTTTAATCCCTCTTTAAAACTGACCGTAAGCTCGAACCTCTGATACTTCTGGCATAGAGCAAAGTGCACCTTTTTTCGTGGTAATCAACGAGGCGGCTGCATTACCAAACTGTAACATTTGTGTCAATTTGTCAGCATCCAACTCATCGATCCCCCATTCAAGAATAAAATTGAGAACACAACCAAAAAAGGTATCACCTGCCCCTGTTGTTTCAACCGTCTCTTCATTTAGAAACGCCCCTACTTCAATCACCCTATCTTCGTAATACGCTCTGCTTCCTTCACTACCCATTGACACCAAAATCAGCTTAATTGAATAGGTTTCTCTAATTTTTTTAACTCCTTCAGTGAAATCATGCTCACCTGTAAACCATCTGATTTCGTTATCTGATAGCTTTAAAATATCACAATAACTAAGGCCTATTTCTACTTGACGCCTAGCATCAGCCATTGACTGCCATAGGGGTTCTCTAATATTCGGATCGAATGAAATTAGAGAGTGATTTTTCTTGGCTAGATCGAGAGCTTTGAGAGTTGCTTGACGTGCCCCTTCATGTGTCATGGACAAGGTGCCAAAATGAACTATTTTTGATTTCATTATCTCTTCGGTCTTTACTTCTGATTCCACTAACATCATATCCGCCCCTGGATTGCGGTAAAAGGCAAACTCACGCTCTCCATTTAGTTCATTATGGACAAAGGCTAAAGTAGTAGGCACCTCTTCAGCCACAGATAGACTATCTGTATTGATTCCCAATTCAGTGATTCTCTCTGTTAAAAATCGCCCAAACTTATCTGCACCCACTTTCCCTATGAATGACACCTTGCGATCGAATTTT
The DNA here is from genome assembly GCF_059621045.1 of Vagococcus sp. WN80Y. NCBI lineage: Bacteria > Bacillati > Bacillota > Bacilli > Lactobacillales > Enterococcaceae > Vagococcus > Vagococcus sp. WN80Y. The sequence goes on along the minus strand of NZ_JCAQHY010000173.1, from coordinate 21,578 downwards.
CGAAGCATCGCCAACACATTGCAAGACGCACCTCCCGGATTGGCTTCCAAGATAGGATTTCCTTGTTCGCTGACACCGTATTCCGTAAAATCAATCAAAATTTCGCCTATCGCTGTTACATCTACCGTCTTCATCATGTTCCTCCATAAATTGAAACACTCGAAAATAACCGCTATCTCCGAGTGTTAATCATTAATTTTTTTTAGCTAATTTCCAAGTAGTCAGCTCATCGATTACTAGCAAACCATCACTTACTGATAGAGAATTACGAGTCTGATCATTAGCTGCAAAGACATTCAAACTATGGTTTGTTTTATAGTCGTCAGTAAATAATTCTATTGAAGATTGATCAACAAAAATATGAATTTTCAACCTATCTGGGTCTTGTAATAATAAAGGACTCTTAGTCGTTCCCTGACTCCAATTATCAGAATTATCACGGCTGACATACAACATTTGTTCATTTAAATCAATTGTCGCAACGGTTGCCAAACTGTCGTTTCCTCTAAGAGACAGAGAAAATGAACCAGCTGTCGTTTTTGCAAGGTTAACAGTCATCATTAGCTCAAATGAGTTTCCATCAGCTGTTGGAATTAGCACATTTTCTTTCTCTTTAAGCTGAATGTTTGAAAGACTTTGTTCAGCAGATCTAATTGATTCAAACTCCTTAACTGGAACAAATTTCAAGGTATTGTCTGTATCAAGTATTGCTTCTCTAGGAATATTAAACGAGCCACACCAGCCCTCTTTAAAGGTAGGTCCCCAATCTTTCCACCAAGGCATCCATTGCCAGCCGTTTGCCCAAGCAACGAGTAGCCGTCGACCTTTTTTATCAACAAATGACTGTGGCGCATAGTAATCAAAGCCCCAATCAATCGTTCCAACTGTCTGATAAGTGAATTTACCTGTTTCATAGTTCATGTCACCTACCAAATAGAGACTCGTTCGTTCCTTTATCCCCATCGGCGAAAACATCAAGACATATTTCTCACCATCCGCTCCGTTTATCGGGAAAAAGTCTGGACACTCCCACATGTAGCCAAATTCTCCTCGACTCTCTGCAAGCACATTGAAAAACTCCCAGTCTTTCAAGTTCTCAGAGCGATACAATAATGCCTTGGCAAGATCATCCTTTTTTCCACTGCATACTAAATAGAAATAATTACCATGCTTCCATACCTTTGGGTCTCTAAAATCCTCAGTACTGTAACCTTCTGGCGGAGAAGGAATCACTGGGTTATTCTCATATTTATGGAAATTAATGCCGTCATCACTGTACGCCATACACTGACTTTGCTTACTTCCTTCACCGTCATTGGTCGCGCCTGTATAAAGAAGGTACAAGCGTCCCTCATGCTCGATCGCGCTACCAGAAAAACAGCCTCCTTCTGGATGATGGTCATAAGGCTCACTTGGAGCAAGCGCTATTGGTAGATACTCCCAATGCACCATATCATCACTTACGGCGTGTCCCCAGTACATCTCTCCCCAATAAGAATCAAAGGGATTGTACTGATAAAAGAAGTGATACTTATCTTGAAAATAGATCAATCCATTCGGATCATTTAGCCAACCTTCTTCAGCCATAAAATGATATCTTTGCCTCATGGCGCCCTTACTTACCGCAACTTTATTTTTATCAATTTCCGCCTGAGCACGATTAATTGCTTTTTTCATTCCCTCAATTGACACGTGTAATTTCCTCCTTAATTAATAAGACCGTTAGTTATTATCCAACCGGCATCGGCGTTGCTCTAAACGCGTTAACCTTTTTGTCCATCTTAACTTGTTCATCCGTACCTGAATCAAGAACTGTATTTCTCAACGACTCACTTTCTATCAGGACCGTGATGACATCTAACACGGCTGACGCTTCTGTTGACAATAACGCTCCGACCTGAGCTGAAAAGCAGGACTCACTTGCCTGAGCTTGTACATCAGTGGCCACGATATGATTTGTAGAAATATAGTTAGCATTACCTGATACCACACGAATAATAACTGGTACAGCTCCTGCTGGCACGATATGTTGGGTGTCAATCGTTTCTGAAAAATGATTACCTGTAATCGTATTATTATCACCATTAATATGCAAAAGTCCATATAAATCATCTAAGCCATTATCGCGGTCTTGCAAAGGCGTCCACGGCTCATGATCACGTAAAAAGTGATTCGATGAGACTAAATTTTCCGAGCACTCCTCACTGAAAACGACCATCCCTGGATAAAACGCATGAAGCCTATTTGTTGTAATTAGTGAGCGTGTTACACCTGAAAAATGAATACTACTTGCCCCTCGCGGAAAGATATTATTTGCTGTAATTAACAAACCGCCAAAGTTTTCGGCAAAAATCGAATAGCCTTTAAAGCCTGCCCCAATCAAATTGTCGGTTATTTTTGATGCCTGTCCCCAGCCCCGTAATTCTATGCAGCTGCCACATTCAGCAATAAAATTGTCATGAATCGTCAAAGCATCAGCATGATAAATCGTCAAGCCGTGCTCTAAGTAAACAAACCCCATACTTGTCACTCGAAACGAGTCTTGAGCACTGGCAACATAAATCCCTGTTTTACCATTAACATACGTATTTTCTGGGTTCGTTATCCCTGATCCGTCATCTACAAAATGGAGCCCATCGATACAGAAGTTAGCAAATTCAACTGAGCTGATTCGAGGATTACCATCCCTTGCCACATAAAAAGCAGCACCAGCAGCTTCTTCATCCGTTGTTTTCAGGGAGTTACCAACAAGTATCCGACTTCCTCCTGGCCATAATTCATGTAAATCTGACCATTCCTCTTTGGGAACATTGAAACGAATACTAGACGAGGTAAAGCCATGTCCAGATCCCATAATTTTAAGGTAACTAATATCAATCATCACTTGAGTCTTCAGATGATAATCGCCTGGCGGAATGTAGATAACCGCCCCTGGCTTTCCGCCATCGTTGAGATCGATGTCTTTTTGTCTCTCCTTAATGTCTACTATCATACTATTGATTACTTCACCAATATCCTCATACGGTGAACCAATAGACCATTCTGTTACGTCATAATAATTCTTACTTGCCATATTTCCTCCTATTTTAACCCATTTCTTTTTTTCTAAACCTAGCTTTTAATTGCACCAGCAGTTAGACCTTGAACGATAAATTTTTGTGCCACAATTGAAAGAACCATCACTGGTAAACTAAAAATAAGCGCACCAGCTGCCATTGGTCCTAGATCCATACTATAGGCAGATAAAAATTCAGATAAACCGACAGTAAAGGTCTTAGCATTTGTACTTGTCAGCAAGAGTGCTAACAAAAATTCGTTCCAAGATAAGAACAAGGTAAAGACAAAGGCCGTCGCAAGTCCTGGTTTACAGATAGGCAGGATAATATAGATAAACGTCTTGAAACTAGAAGCCCCATCTACACATGCTGCCTCATCTATTGTTACTGGAATCCCTTCATAAAACCCAAGCATGATCCACATAACAAAGGGCATGTTAATGGCCGCATATACGATGATCAACGCTAGTTTAGTATCATATAGGCCGAGCGTTGTAATGAGCTCATAAATAGGTACGGCAATACTTGAAGTGGGAATCATTTTAAGGCATAAAACTAAAATGATTAGAAAGGTTGCTAGTTTAGCGCCAGAACGTTGGATTGCATAGGACGATAAAGCCCCCAAAACAACGGCGATAAGTGTACTACAAATTGCAACCAAAAAACTATTAAAAATATATTGAAACGCAGGCATCCGCTCGAATAAGCCAGTAAAATTTTCTACAGAAAGAACCTTAGGAAAGAATTTTGCTGGGATTGACACAACCTCTGCGCCTGGTTTAAACGACGAACTAATCAAATACAGATAAGGAAATAACCAGAAAGCCGCGCAAATGACTGCGATAGCGACCATTAATTTAACCTGCCAATTTCTTTTTTTCTCCATGGTCTAACCTCCTCTTCTTATGTTGCTTGTTTCTTCTTAGGGTTCCATAATCCTTGCATAAATACCAAAGTAAAGATAACAAGGGTTACCACCAATATAAGCGCCATCGCACTGGCATACCCGACTTTATTGTACCTAGTTAACGTCTTGTAAATTACCACACTGATGAGCTCAGAAGAATTATTCGGCCCACCTTGGGTCATCGCCCAAACAATATCGAAGGTTCTGGCGGCATCAATAATTCTGATCGACAGTGCTGTTAACAAAATTGGTTTGATATTTGGTAATTTTATTTTGATGATTTTCTGCCACCAGTTTGCGCCATCAATCGTTGCGGCCTCAAGCATACTAGAATCAATTCCTTGTAAGCCTGCTAAAATCATGAGCATCATAAACGGTGTCGTCAGCCAAATATCTGCTATGGCAACTGAAAGTAATGACCATTTTTCGTCTGCTAGCCAAAGTATTTGATTGGTATTGTTAAGAATCCCCACATTTACTAGCAATTGATTAACAATCCCAAATTGTGCACTTAACATTAGCTTCCAGATGAGTCCTGCTACAAGAGGTGCAATCATCAGCGGTGTTAAAATAAGGGAACGGATGACTTTATTTCCTTTAAAATTCACCTCAAAAATCAGCGCTAATAGTGTACCTAATATGAGTTCTGCCACAACAGCTATCCCAATATAGACTAAGGTGTTTCTTAATGGCTGTAAAAAACTCTCATTACTGAAGGCCTTGATATAATTATCAATCCCAACAAATTCTTTCAACCCACTTGCATCAAAAGTATATAGGCTGTCTATCCCCATTTTAAAAATAGGGTAAACCATGAAGACTCCCATAAAAAGTGCACCTGGTAAAAAGAACGCTAGCACTGTTTTTCTAGATATCAACTGCATGATAATCCCTCCTTTTTAACGTTATTCTACAATGGCTTCTATCTCAGCCTTTGCTTCTTTCAACGCTTTTTCAGGCGTTGTTTTTCCTGATAATGCTGATTGAACAGCACCAGCCAAGACTTCTTCAATTTCTGTCCATTGAGGGGTTGCCGGTCTATTTTGTGAATACTCATTGTCTAGTGTATCCAGTACCGCTCCCAAATGTTCATTTCCTGCTTCTGATGCGTATTTTTCATAAACAGAGGTTCGACCGGCAATTTTAAGTGCCCCTTCTGTCATATACTTCTCGTTGTTATCGTACATGAATTTAATGTAATCGATCGCTACGTCTTTATTTTCAGAGTTTTTCATCACACTTTGATACCACGGACCTGTTGTCGCAGCAACTCCCTTAGTGCCTCCGATCATTGGTGCAACGCCAACCTTCTCTTTATCAAGCGCATAGGCTGCTGGGTATTGGTCGCTCCAATTAAGTTGCATAGCAAGCTTTCCATTGTTAAACATCTCTTGGGCCTCTGTCGAAGCAACTGATAACGTTTCCTCTGGGGCATAGCCTGATTCGTAAAGATCGCAAAGATACTGGAGAGCCTCAACATATGGTTTTTCATCAATTAGCACACGATTGTCTTTATCAAGGACAAGTGGTGTCGCTCCTGCTTGTGACGCATGATCAAGGAAGCTACAGACCGTATCTCCTGAGGCCATGCCAAAAACAGCTGTTCCATACATCCCATCTTTCGTAAAGAATTCCGCACATTCTTGGTATTCTTCCCACGTTACGGGAACCGTTAATTCGTGGCCGTATTTTTTCTTAAAAGCGGCCTGATTGGTCTCATCTTCGAAAAGATCTTTCCTATAGATAAGTACTTTACTGTTAATCCACATTGGAAGTCCAAGTAGATTATCATTTAACGTGCCACCTTCTTTAAGTGTTGGTAGAAAATCTGAAATAAGACTTTCATCAACGGCATCATTTAGTGGTGTTAATACAGATTCAAACGCTGACAACCATAAGACATCTAAGGAAACAACATCGTGTGCGGCAGCTTTCGCTTTAACCTCCGTTGAAACTTTGTCATACATACCTGAATATGGCACTGAATCAACTACTACTTCGTATCCTGTTTTTTCTTTGAAGGCGTCAGCAGTACTCTTAGCTACTGTCTCAGCAGGACTGCCACTTTCAACTAAAACTGTAATTTTCTTATTTTTTCCTTTTTTCTCACCACTTGTCCCATTTCCACATCCTGTCAGCATTGCAACACTCACAAGAGCTAAGGTAGCCACCGTAAACAACCTAAATTTTTTCTTATTATTCTTTTTCATTTTCACTCAACCTTTCTTGGTGTTTTTTCACTTACTTCATTGACTATTACTGAAAAAATCCAGTCTATTTATCCCTAAACCTTCTCAATTAACGTCTTCATACACACAGACCCTTTCCTAACTTTTTTGTAAGCTTTTACATCGTAAGTATATTATATGAAAATTTAATTGTCAAACGTTTTCAGTTATTTTTTCATCAAAAGGTCATTATTATCACTGAAATCCTCTAATAAAAAAATCACAGTTAGTTATTAACTAATCAAAAACCGTCTATATAATCACATCTTAAGAGAAAATTGAGTATTCACTTTATTTTTCTGTGTTCCAAAAATATGTTCTCTACTGAAAATCTCGTTGTCATTTCAATGAAAATATTTTCATTGAAACTTGAAATATAAGAGACACCATTGTATGATAGGTATATTACAATAGATTGATAGCCTAATTGGAACCCTTCACTAGTTTGGAACATATTGATAAGGAAGACTATCAGGCATAGAAAGGTTACATTTATGGATAAAACCGGAATAAAAGAGATCGCTGAAAAAAGTGGCGTATCATTGACGACAGTTTCGAGATATTTTAATAAACCTGAGCTACTTTCCCAAAAAACAAAAGAAAATATTCAAAACGTCATTCAGGAGCTGAATTACAGTCAAGATAGTGTCGCTCGTATATTGGTAACTGGAAAGTCAAACCTTGTGGGTGTTATTTTTCCACAGCTACATCTGAGCTTTTATACAGAATTATTGAATCAGCTCATTCAGTACGGGGAAGAAAAAGATTATAGCTTTATTGTCTATACCTCTCGAGAAACAAAAGAAGATGAGCTAAATATGATTGACAGGTTAAAATCTTACCGAGTAAAAGGCATCATATTGCTCAGTCATATTTTAAGCCCCGAAGATATCGAGCAGCTTGATGTTCCTATCATTTCTATCGAGCGTTCGGGAGGAAATTACTGTCAGATAAACAGTGACAATTACACTGGTGGGAAGCTTGCTGGGGAAAAATTAATAGCCGATGGTTGTGATGTTTTGATCCATATCAACAACGGCTACTACGAAGATTGGCCGTCATTTAAACGAATTGTTGGTTTTGAGTTTTCAGTCAAAAATCTGCCACATGAAACCATCATCCGCGAAGATTTAACAGACCCATATTCTGTCATTGCTTCAAATGCTATGTCAGCCATCGTGGACAGCTTACTTAAAAAATATCCTGGAAAAAAATTGGGAATTTTCTGTTCTAACGATGATATTGCTAATATGCTTCAAAGAGATTGTATTCGTAAGGGCGTCCAAGTCCCAAAAGAGGTGGAAATTATTGGCTACGATAACTCTCCAGTCTCAGATTACGCAATTTACCCTATCACTTCGATTGATCAAAATATTCCGTTAATGGCGAAAATAGCGGTAAATTCTTTGGAGACCTATATTCCCCATGAAAATGTCGTGGCTGCGACATTGATCGCCAAAAATACGACAACTTAATAGGTAAAAATCCCCCTACCATTGACTAATCTCTGGATTAGTCAATGGTAGGGGGATTTAGTATTATATTTTGTGAGTGGACAAAACCACAATAGTTTTTAGATAGATCGTACAATTAAATCTGGGATATAAATCATGAATTTAGTCCAACAAAGTAAAATCATGATTAATAATTTCGAGTAGTTGAAACTGCTCCTCCTCAAAAGCAAACTTCAAGATACAGCAATTTCCAAGTCGCCCCTGTTGATCTACCTCACTTGTTTGTGCCCACTTTCTCATAAATTGCCGACAAGCTGCGCCGTGAGAAACAATCAAGGTATTCTCCGCCTTCCCTGCTTGCATTAAATCGAAAATAGTCGTCGATACTCTTTCTTGAAAGTCCTGCTCGCCTTCCCCACCAAAAGCAACGAAATAGTCCCGATAAGGAAGTGGTGGATTCAAGTATTCGTGCTCTGCTTCAAGTCGCCCAAAGTGCCATTCTTTCAGTCCTTTAAGTTGTCGATAGTCTATGTCAGTCACTAACTCCAACGTATCACTCGCTCTTTCTGAGGTAGAAGAATATGCCTCATCAAAGATTATCTGATTCTTAGAGAAATACTCCCCTGCAATTCTGGCTTGTTTTTTGCCCTTTTCAGTTAAGGGTGAGTCACACCAGCCTTGTATTTTTTTCTGTTGATTAAAAAGTGTTTCACCGTGCCGCATGATATAAACAGTTCTCATGATAGATGTTCCTTTCTCTCTGATTGATAGGTCTATCATACACCATGGAGTGAACTTCATAGCAAGTAATTTTTCCATGAGTAACGAGCGTTAAGTTATCGCCTGATAATGAATCAAGAGATAAAAAAGTAGCAGGTTTATCATTTAGTACAAGATACCTTCTATGTCTACCTAAACAAAAAACGCCAGGTTTTCCACAACCAGACGTTCCCTTTTTATCCCCAATAACTCTTTAAACCTCTTCGTCCATCTTTTTAATATATTTATGAACAGACCCGATAGAAACCCCACAAATAGTGGCAATTTCACGAATCGTTTTTTTCTCATATCTACTTAACTTACGGATTTTCTCAACTAGATCAGTTTCCAATGTAGGTCTTCCTCTTGATATCCCACGTTCCTTAGATACTTCCATTCCCCGACGAACTCGATTCTTGACAATCTCCTTTTCAAAGCTCGACAGGTGCCAAAGAATTTCAATATACGCTTTATCAGGTAAGGGTGCATTTGTTCCTTGATCTAGGAAATGTAGCGTGATGTCTAATTCATTCACCAGTTCAATAATACCAAACAGCTGAATCATTGAAAGATAACTGCTGATACTTTTGGTATTAACTAAAACAATCTCGTTTTCCTTATTTAATCTCAAGAACTCTATAAATTGTTGATTTCCATCAAATATATCGTCATTTAGCGTGATACTTCTCGCCCCTGCTTCTCTTAGACGATTAATTTCTTCATTGAATATCGTGTAGCCAATTTTCATGTTTATCCCCCACTTATTTTCTTATCTAATTTGTTTATCATTCCCTTAAACTGATGCGTGTACTAATAAATTTCCCCATAATCCACCAGTTTATCTCTTCTTACTTTTTGACCTACTAGAACGTTTCTTTTTCTTACTAGCATTACGTTTAATTTCAGCTTGGTGTTTGCGCTTTTGAATAATCATCCAAATAATCAACCCAATTATGATAATAGCTAGAACAACACCACCAATGATAATATAAAGCAGATAGCTCGTCGGCTCTTCTTCCAGTTCAACCGCCTCATCATTAAACTTCTTTGCCTCTTCCTCTTTTATTTCAAACTCTTTTTCGAACGGCCAGGTTTTACCATCAGCTTCAACCGTCATCTTTAATAAATATTTCCCTGCCTTAAAAGCTTTATTATCCATAGTAATCCCGTACCCAAAGTTGGAGTTCGGCGCCATATTAAGGCTCGATTGTTTACTATGAAAAACAACTGTCTTCAAGTCTTTTGCCGCATAGACATCTGCTGTAACGGTCATATCACCTAAAATCCGCGGCATTGGGTCTGCAGGTTAGCAATAATGGTATTTCGGTAATTACGTTGCCCAGCAGCTACCTTGTGTAGCTTTAAATCAGACTCAACAGGTTCGTCATTTTCTGATAAACGAACACCTATCACAAACGCAAATTTATTTTCAATTTGCATGCCAGCCTCAGCTTTGCCATCTTTTTCTTCTTCTTTTTGGGTAAAATGAAGCCCTCCTAGCACGATGCCATCAAATGGTTCTGCTGGAATCTCGACAGGTATGGTCACGACTTTCTTTTCCTTAGGTTGCAACTCGATTTCTGGGTCTATTTTTGCCATAGCTCCAAATGGGACTTTTAATGACTTATCAATCTTAGGTTTAACTTCCCCATAATCAATGACCCCATTGTCATTAGTAATAGCTGTATTAGCATGTAATTCTACCGTAACGACTTCATCTTTATTATTTTGGAGCTCCACGGTTAAGTCTTGCTTAACCCCTGGCGTCACTCTCAAATCAAAATACGTTTTATTTTTATTCACTTGATTATCTGGTAATTTTGCCTCAACTGAAAAGCTCATTTCCGCCGCTGATGCTACTTGACTGCTGATAAGTCCCATCATGATTAGAGCTACCATTACAACAATCCGTCTAGTATATTTCGTCATTCTTAATTCCCCTTTTAGCTTATATCTTTATACTCATTTACGAACAACGAAGCTGGAAGAAAAAAGCGGCCTTCTGGAACTAATCCAGTCACAGCTCTCTTCTTTCCATTACTTCCTATTCACTCACCGGTGTATCCGTTAAGGTCCAAGTTAAACTTGTTTGATAGAAGCCAGCCACTTTTTTTGAGTCGCCAGGTATCTTCAATTGAACCCCTGTTTTCGCTTCTTCAACATCTTTTCCAAAACGGGTGACCCAGGTTCCCATTCCTTGATCAGTCGCTGCCGTCATGACGACCGCTGCATTGCCATCAGGTGTTAAGGTAAATGACTGCGTCGCACTTGGTGCCGTACTTTCTTTTCCTGATTTACTACTCAAAACAGCTGAGGTAAAGACGATCTCCGTCCCCTCTAAACTGTGAGCCCCATTTTTAAACGGCTGATCCTGTTTCACCAGTAAACTCCAACCAGAATTTGTGCCACGATTATCCGTAATCTGAACATAGTTTGGTACCTCTATCTCTGCTTCTTGACTGTTAATCACACGGTCTGGTTTAACTGGATAGACTGCATCGTTCCCGTTCGCTTCTTGACTGCCAAATTGTAAATTAGAGATATAATTAAGACTTAATGGCCCCTTAGTACTTGGTGGATGTGGGTTTTTGCCATCATCATCTGGTCCAGGTTTAACTGGTTCTTTTGGATCAATTGGATTTACAGGTTCTTCGCCGTCGCCCGTATATTTTTCAATCTCGATATAGGCGTTGGAGTTTGTATTAGCTGTCTCACTTGCCAAGGCAGTTGCAGGAGCCAAAAATAGCAACAACATTACAGTACTTAACACTGCTTGTTTTTTCATCCTGTCACGTCTCCTTCTCTTATGATTATCACCGGTTAAAGAAAGGGAAAAAGGTCTTCCTTTCCCATTCCTTCAAACCGCGTCATCATTTATAACTTTTTTATTGAGCTGGCGCGTTAGCTAACGTCCATTCGATTTTTGCTTTATAAGTACCTTCAGATTTTTGAATACTACCTGGAATTGTTAAGTTAACACTCGTTTTAGCATCGCCAAGTTTGGCTTGCTCTGATGCATAAAGCGTTCCATACATGATATTCCATGTTCCCATCCCTTTTCCAGCTGCTGCCGAAGCAATAGGTGAAGGCGTCTCTGTCAATTTTATCGTCCCTGTTGTAACTGCTGGAGCAAATTCTGCATTATCAGCTGCTTGTGGCTCTGTCCAACCATTGTCAAGCGTGATAAAACTTCCTGTTAAGGTAGTGGTGCCGTTAGTAAATTGCTCCGCAATTTTTGCGGTAACATTCCAGCCTGCTAGATTACCACGATTATCTGTCACTTGGATAAAGTTAGGACGCTCTTTTTTGCCACCTGGTTCAAACTCAGGCGTTGGCAATTTAGCCACATATGTTTCTGTATTACCAGACATTTTAATTGCCCCAAAATCAAAGGCTGTTAAAAGGCTTAAACGTAGAGACGTTTTTTGGCCTGGGTCAACGACACCACCCTCGCCACCTTCACCACCCGTTGGAGGTTTGATCGTCTCACCGCCGTGATTGCCATCTTCTCCACCACCGGGACCGGTTGTCTCGCCACCTTCCCCTTTATCATCTTCTAAAATGATGGTTGCGTCACTATTAGCCCGAACAGGATACACAGCTTCATCAGCATACGCAAAAGTCGCTCCCAAAAGGCTCGCACTCATTAAACTTGCTATAAGTATTGTTACTTTTTTCATGTTTGTTTACTCCTCCAATTGCCGATTTTAACGCATGAATCTAGTAGGAGAAGCTCTCCTACTAGATATAAAATAATTTAAGGTTCTACTGTAGATGGAGCATCTGATAATGTCCAAACTAGATTTGATTTATAGTTAACACCCGCTTTAGTTCCAGCAGAAGCAGGAATCGTTAATTTAACACCTGTATCTGTGACTAATGTCTCATAGTCATTCTCTGCTAATTTTTCCTTATCACCAAAATTAAGTGACCAAGACCCGATCCCGCCAGCAGCCTTCTCATCAGATTCACCATTAGCACTCATAATTGTTTTAGGCGCATCATTTATTACTACAGCGTTAGCAAATGATGTAGGAGCTACTAATAAGTTTTCAGGATCAACAGGACCGTTCAAGCTTGGTTCGTTCAATGACAATTGTGCACCTTTTAATGTCACTTCTTTATCCTCTTTATCTTTACCTGTAAACTCAGTTGCTGTTACATTTAGATTCCAACCACTTAATTCCCCACGATTATCAACAACTTGAACAAAGTTAGGAATTTTTTTATAAGTGGTAGTTACTCCTGTCAATTGATTATCTTTGTCAACTTCTTTTATAGCTAATTGTGTCCCTTTAGCCCATAGAGTCATTCCATTAGCATTTAACTTAATCGCGTCGAACTTAGTAAAATCAGTGTCATCTGCTGCTCGGTCATTGAAACGGAAGTTAGACACATACGCGATGTTGAAACTTGGGTTCCCATCCCCTTTACCACCATCACTGTTACCTTCATCGATGATACCACCGCCACCGCCGCCTGGTGGAACAACGATATCAGTATCGTCATCAGCCTCAAATAGAACTGTTGCGTCACTATTTGCGACTGGTTGTTTGATTGGATCTCTTGGACCTTCTGTCGTCTCGTCAGCAAATGCAACTTGACTTCCTAATGGTAATGTACTAAACAATAAAATTCCTAAACTTGCTACTGTCATTTTTTTCATGTTTATTTCTCTCCTTAGTTGTCTTTTAAGCCCATTTGGCTTTATCTTAATCATGACTATCTGCTCTTACTATTTTTTAGGAGCAGCTGTTAAGGTCCACTGTACACTTGAGCGGTAGCTCTTATTCACTTTTGGTTTAGCCGTAACTGGTACCGCTAATTTAACACCAGATGTTGCCTTCCCTGTTGCGGTATCACCAGCAACGGTAATTCCTTTAAGAGTCGTTTTATCTGTGTCAGCTCCCCATGTTAATGACCAAGTTGCTTGTCCTTTGTCACCAGCAGCTTCTAGCACATTATGTCCGCCAACACCTGTTAAAATATCAGTCGTTGCAGCTAATGAAGAAGTAGGCGCTAACGCCTCATTCCCCGGAGCCCCAATTATTTGTGGCTCTGTTAAAAAGATCTGTGCGCCTGCTAAAGTAGTCGTTGTCTCTTTACTTTGATCATCTAACTCGTAAAAAGGGGTGCCTTCTACCATGACATGCCACCCATCATTATTACCTGTGTTATCTGTTACTTGCAAGAAGTTAGCTATCCCAACGGTTTTCTCACCATTTGCAACAATCTCACCTGGAGTCGCTGAGTCTTCTGCCCAATTCAAAGTAGTTGGTTGCGCAAATGCCGTCATCGTGCTTCCTTTAATTTTTACTTCACCAAATTTAAAGTTAGACACCCAGTTAATGTTAAATGTCTTTTTACCATTACCACCGATCCCTTCACCATCTGGAATCACTTTGCCAGGCTCTTTACTTGGATCTGTTGGATCTGTTACTTCTGGTTTATTAGGATCCATTGGGTCAACCTCTTCTGTATCTTCGACAAATTTTACATCTGCTTTGGCACTTGCTGAAGCTGGATCTGGTGTATCTGCTAATACACTTGGTGCGCCTAGCGTTAGGGCACACAAGCTAACTAACCCTAGCCCCATTAATTTCGTTGTTTTGATTGCTTTCATTATTCTACTCTCCCTATTTATTGATTTATATATAAGCGTTTTTTACGCACTTATTCTTTTTTCCGTCGGAATCGACCAATGACCAACACGATCATTAAAAGTCCTATCCAACTGACGGTACTACTGCCTAGTTCTTCACCTGTTTGTGGCAACACCTTTGCAATCCCTTTCGGAGTTGGTGCTGGAACAGGTTTAGGTTTAGGCGTTGGAACTGGCTCTGGTTCACTAGAACTGGATGGTTCATAGTCATTATCAAAGCCAACCCCGACATTATTAGTCATGCCAGCCTCTTCTCCAAAAACCACTTGTTGAGTTGACCACCCAACAACTAGAGCCAGAAGAATGGCAATCAAAGAAATTCGTTTTAGTTTTTTCATGTCATCCTCCTACTCTTTTGGCACATCGGTTAAGACAATTTCAACTGTAGTTGAATAGCTCGCATCTTTATCAATCGCACCTGGTGGAACCTTCAAGAAGAACCCTTCCTCAGCTGCCCATGTTACTTTATTACTAGCCGCCGGGACATCCTTTTGATAAATAGACTGATACCCACTATTTAAGCTAATCGCATTCTTGCCCTGCTTGAGCCGTAACTCCGCTCCCTTTAACTCTTTAGGAGTCGTGCCGGTCGTTTGAAATTGATTGGTTATTTTTGCTTGAATTACCCATGGGCTTTTGGTCATGCGATTGTCCAGTACCATAAAGTTCCAATTTGGATCGGACCGCTTAATTTCCTGGGTATAAGACTGAATAGCCTGAGTTCCAAAGCTTAAAGGTTCTGACGGTGACACGATTTGTAATTCAGGACCTATTCCAACAAACGACACCTCGTAGGCATAAGTTAGATGCTGATCCTTGGTCTTACTTAACGTCTGAGCAACATAAACACTACCAGTATCTTTTTCACTTACCGCTAGATTAAGCTTCGGATATCTTTTAAAGCCATTTGAGGTAATATCCGCATAACTGGTAGTTGATGCACCAGCAGGAATATCAAAATAACTGGCAATATCACTGTAATTGGCATCGTAGTCTGCTTCTGAACCAGTTGAAGCGGCATTTATGCTGACCTCTTTTGGTTGCAACTGATTGATATAGATAGGTTTAAAGCCCGTTTTAGTTAGCCGTACAAACATCGTTTTCCCATTAGGTAAGCCATCTTGTGGGTTGGTTGGGCCTTGGTCCTTAGCATACAAATCATATTTTCCTTTTGCCGTATAGACTTTTAAGATATCACCATAATTGACCGTCCATTTGCCCTTGGTCTCTAGTTGAGCCATAATATCATATGGTCGATCTAAACGTGTTGCTTCTAACATGACCTCTCCAACTGGATTAGGACCATCACTGATTTCAAGTGCTTGGTCTTTACCTGCCGCTTGCGTTGCGGTCTTAATATGAGTAAGTTGATAAAAAGGTCCTATTGCAGGAGCCCCAAACCAATCAAAATAATACCCTTTATAGATTTCTTCTAACTCACCATAGCTTGAGCTCAAATATGGCTGGCCTTGTTGATCTTCATGTAATGTTAACGCTAAGGTTTTGTCAGAAAATCCTGGAGTAGAAGAGTCACTACCAATTGCAAGTGAATTCCCCCAAGTAACCGTCACTGGAACCTCCATATCAATTCCTTGATCGGGTTTATCCGCACTAGCAACTTTAACAGTCATACTACTATCAGTGCTGATTCGGATCGTATCAGGTGCTTTCACTAAAGTAACGACATAGTCGGCACCAGCCCCTTCAACATTAGTCACCGTACCTAATAAGGTATCAGCATCCCAATCACTCACATCTGTTCCTAACGACACTGTTTGAGGGACTGCTTCAGCAGACATATCAGGTAAAACGGTAACGTTTAACATGATTGCCTTAACCTCTTTTCCGTCTCTCTTTGCGCTAAGAGTCAATTGATACTTACCTGGAACAGGTTGAACAAGACCTTTAGGCAATAGGCCCAATTCGATTCCGTCCGACAGGCCTGTCGCATTATCCCACGCAACTGCCCGAGATTCTTTTAAAACAATTTGTTCAATTTCATTGTCAGTCTTACCAGCCAATTCTTCTGCTCTGATACTGACATCATCACCTAAAAGAGTGATACCTGTCGTTGGTGGTGTTCCAGTAATCACGTTCACTGGAACATCGACAATTGTCGTTTTCCCAGCCTTAGTATCACTGACGGATACCTTAACAAATTGTAGACCAGCTTTTGACGTATCTGGCATTCCTTCTACGTAATCAATCTTTAAATAAGATTGATTTTCTGGCAAAATAACTGGGTCTTTAATTAAAGAAGTGGCTGTTTTAGTCCATGCAGACCCCTTCCTAACGGTTTGTGCAATTGGTTGTCCACCAAGATGGTACACATTGATTGGTACAACAAGTTCATTAGAAGGAAGTCCTTCATACTGAAATTCTGGTGCGCCATATTCCGCTATAATAGTCGTGTTATACCTCTTAATGGTTCCTTGATCATCGTTAAGTCGCTCAGGCAATTTGCTTTTTGAAATATAAAGTTTCCCATTAGCTTCTAAGAATTTGCCGCGGTTGGCATTCCCTACTGACGGTTCGACCCCTGTAAATTCAACCTGTCCTACTTCCTCGTTTGGATAAGTCAGAATAATGTTACCCTTAGTTGCCAGACCTGAACTAGTAGCTGGAACCTTCTGCAAATCATAGGTCATTTCAAAAGTCTCAAATAGATCATCCTGATAAATATTTTTGGCATTCGGGTCAACTGCAAGTTCCATATAAGGTAATTCTTCCCCGACAAACAATTCAAAACCAGTAGTTAGAGCTTCATTAGGTTTAATTGAGCGAGGTGGTGCACCTAATTGAAATGCCGTATCTGCCTTCGTTGTTGCTTTTGGACCATTAATAATCGGTTCATTTTTTGGATAATTATACTGCTCAAGTCCAGCTTTTGAGAAATCCGCTTTAAACCAGTTTTTCATTCTTAATGCTCTAGGTGCATTAGGGTAACCAGATGGTGTTACATCAAGATTTGCTCCAGCGGCTTGCATCGTAAAATCTGACAAATACTCCCCTGCTGCATTTTTTACTTTAACAGCGAGCTGGCCTCCACCCTCCCTCATATAGAACCCACTATTATTTCCCATAGATAAAATCGGAACTTGATCACTAGGAAAAGCAGTGTCGACCATCTCTAACATCGAGAAGTTTCGGGCAGTTGAGGCTGTATTGTACATCGCTAACATGACTGAAAAATTCAGATTACGTTGAATTGTAATGTTATAGACATAAGCAACCTCATTAGTCGTATCAATTAAAATTTGTTTAAGAACATTCCCCTTCTTTAAATAATATTCCTTAGGGTACGAGCGACGCTCCACACCAGATTGTATATTGACCTCAGCAGTATTTGATGGCGGATATAATAGGGTATTATTAACGTAAGGAATAGCAGACATTTTGTCATTACCGAAGATAAATCCATATCCGGCACCCCGGTCAACATAAAACCCCTGTGCCCCACCACCAGAAATAGGATATTTCGACGTTATCCCGCGTTTTACAAAACCTATTCTAGAATGGTTAATGGCATTTTCTAGAACACCTTCTGTTGACCCTTCTTCAAGGACACTCCATCCAAGTGTTTCTTCAGTTTCATTGAATCTGGTAATTGGCGAAGCAGTCGCAGATTCTGAGTCACCATTCAAGATATTGTCCGCTAAAAATGTGTACTCTTTTTCAACGTTTGCGACAGTTTTATCTGACAAGGTTATCTCATAGGTTAGATGATAAGGCCTGATTGTCGCATTTCCACCCAAGCCATCTAGATCCGTAATACTAATCGGTAAAACGTCACCTGTCGCCATATCCCAGGCTTCAAGTCCTAATCGCTGTTTAAGGTTATCCGATATTTCTTGATCATTATTGCCATTAACATCAGATGTGGTAATAATATCAAGCTTCCGGCTTGTATACGCGACATCGCCTTCAATTGACACTGTGTCATCAGTCACTGTAACTGGAACAGTGATTTGAATACTTGATGAAGTGCCATTCTCAGTAATTTTCAGATAGACCAGCTGAGTCCCGATATTTTCACTACTTGGAGCTGCAGGCGAACCATCCTCATTCACATATTCCCACTCAACACCACTAGCTGATTTAGGAATAGCGACATCGGTCACTAATTGTTGTAGCTCATCTGTTGACGTTCCCGCTTCAAGAAACGTCTCATTCTGATCTAGCTTAACAATTTTAGGTGTTGCTGATAGTCCTTGATCATTGGAAACAGCCGGCAATGTTTGAGTTGGCACACTTGCTTTTTTAGTTGCTTTTGCTGCCTTCTCTTTTGTTTTAGCTTCTTCCTTTTGTGAGGAGTTTTTTTCGGCTTCTGCTCCTAACAAAGGACTTAACTGTGATCTCCAAAGCCCAAACCCTAGGATGACAACTCCTACTCCTAAAACTGTCCATTTTTTCATTTTTTCTTTTTGTTGCCTCATCGAATTTTTTTCACTCCTCACGTCACTTCTCCTTCTCTCTCCTTGTTGAAAACCGCCACCCCCTTTCAAAACACCAACCTACTCCATACATCTCTTGAGTGTTCTAATTAGTCCCTTTCACTCTTCCTCCTTATCACTTAAGCAGAGTTATTGGAACACTAAATGAACCACAATTGATGACTACTCTTAAACGTTCACAGTCTACCGTTTATAGAACCATCGACTATTCCTATCAATCCTAAATCACTTTATATGTATCAGAGGTGGCATTTCATTACCTTTTCTTCCTTATTTTTGTTAAAATGAGCTATAACTCTTTAAAGAGGTTTTGGCAAAACTATTCTTAGTCTTACATAAACCAAGAAATATCAGAATAACAGCGACGTCATCTTATTTTCCGCTGCTATTGACGGCGAGGATGACGGCTTACAATTTTTAGGAACAAAAAAAGAGTCTAAGATAGACTATCTCTACTCAATAATCACCTAACTCGTCATGATACTTTGTTTTAATATTCCTTATTCGAAATTTAATTCAAATAAGCAAAAAATAGCAAAACTCTCATTTTTTTATTTTTTACAAGGCAGCTAAATTTTCAACAGCAGCTCGTTGATCGGTTATAAACGAACTTGTATAAACATCTAACGTCATTTTAATTGAGGTATGCCCTAGTAAAGAACTAATAGCGGCAATGTTAACCCCCATCTCTACACAACGAGTCGCAAAGGTATGACGCAGCGTGTGAAACGTATAGTTAGGCAACCCTAATCGTTCTTTCAAACGTTTAAACCGGTAAGTAACCGTCCGAGGATCCAATGGTTTCTCACTGTTATTTAACACAAATTGAGACTCACCCATTGGGTTCTGTGCTAATAACAATTTTTTTAAACGTTCTGAAAGTGGGATCGTACGCTGTGAACGAGTGGTCTTAGGTGTTCCAACCTCCAAGTAGGTTTTCAGTTTATTGTGGGAATAGTCTGTCAGCCGTTGAACGGTTCGGCGGACATGAATAATCTTCTGTTCAAAATCAATGTCTGACCATTTTAATCCACAGATTTCACCCACTCTCATCCCTGTTTCTAAGGCAATCATGACAGGCAAAGATTGCTTACCAGATTCACAGCTTTTGACCAATTTCTTTTGTTCAATAACAGAGAAAGCATGAGGTTTTTTGACAGAAATCATGGGAATGGATACATTTTTAGTCGGATCTGTTAAAAGGTAACCACGTTTTTTAGCATAGCTAAAACACCCTTTAACAATTCGAAATAGGACATTGATCGTGGATAAAGCTAATCTTGACCTCATATCTTTGATCCAGCTTTCAAGAGCTTGGCTGGTAATGGCTGGTAGAGGCTGGTTACCAAAAACTGGGATGAAATGGACGCTTATTTTATTCATATAGCTCGCGTAAGTACTTGATTTTACACGTTGAGAAACAACCTCTTCTAACCAATAGCTCACCCATTCAGTTGTAGTTCCTTGGTACAGTTGACCTGCTTGACCATTTTTTAGAGTGAAGCGCGCTCTTAATAAAGAGACTTCTTCCTTGACCTTTTTATAGCTACGGCCATAGATATAGCCGTAATAAAGATGACCATCTAGCTTACGGCCTTTAGGGTATCGTCCTTCCCAGCGACCATCCTTACGTTTATAAATATTTTCACCACGTTTTGACATTATACATGCACTCCTTTATAATCTAAAATTGACGGCTAATTTGACGGCGTAAAAAACTAACGATTGGTCAAGCTAGCTTTTTTTTTATGCGATTCTGGCCTATTTTTTTCCAGTAAAACGTCAGTTAAGTAGTTCAAGTGACCAAATAGCTTGAAAAAAAGGGTTGACTCGTTCAAAAAAACAGGTATAATAAAACCAAACAATTCTTTATTTGTAGATTCAGCTATAAAACAGATAAAACTATTTCTTAGTTTATGTAAGACTAAGAAATAGTTTTTTGTTTATTTTTAAATTAAGTAACATAGTTACTCAGCTCAATAAAATAGGTCTACTTAAACGTTACACGATTTTTCGCTTTGTGAGTCTTAATCTCTGACCTAGATCGTCTCAATTTTTAAGAAAATAAGTATTGGAGTGTAGGAGGTGCTTCTTTTGGTAATGCTGATGCAATTAAACGAGTTCTAACGCTAGCTATTCTGTTCACCTTTTGGCCTTCTATAGATCAATTCGGAGTTTAAGTTCTCGTCATTCCGTCAGATAATTGAGCAATAAAAATAGCCTATCAGCAATTTTTGCTGATAGGCTTTAATTACTCTACTATTAGATAATCAGATGACAATCATTTTGATAGCTCATTAAATTAAACTCATAACTCATAAAATCTATTAAGTCAATGCTGGCCAGTAGTCCTTATTAGCAGCGTACAACTCATCTAGTATTTTTCCCTACCGTATAATTCGGAATGGTTTTATTCAGCATCACAGCCTCAATCGCTGTTTGGTAAGAACCTGAAAGAGCAGCATCTACCGTCTTTTTCTCATAAGCTTTTTGTAGCTCCATTAACCCTTTCTGGGAGGTCGAGATTTTTCCAATTAACTAATATAAAAAACGACATGTGATAGTATTCTTGATATTCGATTGACCTTTCAATAATATCCTCCTTTAACCCCTTCCTATACTGACTTATAACAATTCGACAAAATAGACCTTAATCGCATTTTGATTGTTTCAACATCATTTATTCGTGCAAATACAAAACGAACAAACTATCATTTTAATCCAGATAACTGCACAATATTTCTCATTTTCTAATAGTTATCACCGATGTATATAACGACCATCAGTTTATGAACACTATACAACTTTCAAGTATTCATTCCCACTTAAACTATTTATTATAATAATCCACCGCTTCGCTTATAGTAATTCAAATGTAGCTGAGTACTCCAACTAATTAACTGTACCTGCTTGTGTCGCAAGGTCGACAAACGGCTGGCTACTTTTGTCGCCTCCTCTCCAAACACCTGTAAACTCGCAACCACAATGACATCACCAGGATTTAGTGCCATCACCAGTCGCTGAAACTCATCTTGCTTTCCCTTCCTTCTTCCTTCAA